>CAZDLH010000460.1:0-2944 GCA_964505925.1 uncultured Burkholderiales bacterium | reverse complement strand
TGCCGTTGGATCTGGGGGCCACCACTCTGCTCGAGCGCTACACCAAAGCCTCCTACATAGCCGATGCGGCTATCGTCGATACCATGGCCTTCATCAGTTTCGAGCTCTCCGAAGGGCGAGATCCCTGCACGGGGGGCTCCTATCTCAACAGCGGCACTCTAGGGGATTGGACTTGGGAGTGCTCGGTGGTCCCGGACGCCGACACCCCCCCGAACCGTCTTACAGCCCTGCGGCTCTACCGGCTGACCGCTACCGCTTTCCTCGACGGAAGCGAAGCTTATCGCATCGTCGCTGATGTCCAGGGGGGACAGTCGTTCGCCCGATTCAATACGTTCATCGAGTCCGATGGGACGCCCCCGCTCTACGATTATGTGGTCGGACCTCAAGCCGTCGTGAGGGGGCCGGTGCACAAGAACGCTCATATCAAGTTCTTTATCAACGCCGCGGCGAGATCCGGGGGGGCTCCCAATTTCGACTCCTTGATTACGACTTCGGCCGAGCAGCATAGCTGGAACGGTACCGAGCCGGCCAACGATACTGAGTATAAGAACGTTTTCCTCAACGGGAGATCGGATTTCGAGTACGGTGTCACGCCTCGACTCATGCCGGATAGCTCTACCCCGTTGGCCTCGGCCGCCTGGGGGGGGAGCCCGCCGGATCCCACGCCGTCCGGTGTTACTGTTAATGCAGGCGGTGGGATGTACGTCGAGGGCACTGCCGAGCGAATTCACCTGAGTGCAGTGGGAGACGAATGCCATATAGAGATCGAGCAGGGCGGAGTGACCACTTTGGTGGTGGAGGACCACGCCGCCGACGAGCGGCGGGTTCAGGTGGGTGGAGGGGGGATCACCACCGTTCCGGGAGTCGGAACGGGTGTCGTCTTTGTACGGGGCGATATCGAGAGCTTGCAAGGAACGAACCGTGGACCACGGACGATCGCTAACGACTTCGAGGAGACCGACCGGTTCGTCGAGATCACCGGGAAGATCCTCCGGGCCGATACGACAGAGGGCGACGAGCCGACCGGGGTGAGAGACCGTTTCGGCCTAGTGACGCGGACAGTAAGGATCGCCGATCACGATGTTTTGCCAAGGTACAATACCGTGCCTGGTGCGCTCTATCTCTACGGAACCTTTCTGGCCACCGACGTCTTTACGGTAGCGGACTGGCTGGGGCACACCAACCCTGGGCGCATGGCGATCTACGGGGGGGTGCAGTCCCATCGGTCCTGGGAGGTCTGTTCTTTCGGTGATTTGTCGACTTTCCCCGTCACTGCTGGCTACGGTGGTCTCCACGGCTCCGGTACCCCCGATATCGTCTACGATAAACTGCTTCCGAACGAGCCGCCGCCGGAGTACCCCACCACCGCGGCGACCGAACTGCAGATCCGCTCCTGGACGGAGCATCGTTTGTGAGTTTTACCGAGGTGCGGGTCAGGCGCTTCGACGGAACCACCTTACTGGAGACTCTGATCGCCTGCACCATCGTGGTGCTGGTGCTGCTGTCGCTTCTGGGCGCCATCGCCTTCGGGCTCGAGGGTATTCGCCACGCCGAGGGCCACCAGCAGGGGGTCTACCACGCCCGGGAGATCCTGGAGCTGATCCGGGAGCGGCAGTGGGCCTTTCGCCCCTATTCGCTGGGAGCGGTTGAGGCGGTCGGATTTCTCGATGAAGTAGACGCTCGGGTGCCGTTGAACGGACCGCCTTTCCAGGACGATCTCCCGGAGGGGACCGGCTATTCTCGAAGGATCGTGACCGAGCAGCTCAGCTTCGATCCGGGCGATCACCGCTCCAAGGTGTACCGGGTGGAGGTCACCGTTTTCTGGACCGTCAAGGGGCGAGAGAACAGCTTTCGGGTGGAAGGGCTAAACCGTGCTCTGTGGTGAGGCTCGTATGAGGGTAGGTAGACGGGGCCTTACGATTCCCGAGGCCCTGGTCTGTCTGGCCATCTTAGCCTTACTAGGCGGGATGTTCATGGCCATCTTCTCGCAGGCTAGAAGTAGCACGGACGGGGGAGCAGACAGGCTCGAGCTTCGGGCCACCCACCGAGAAACCCAGGTGCGGATCGCCCAACTGCTCCGTTCGGCCATCGCGCCGAATGAGGTCGACCCCGCCTTGGTCGTTCCCGAAGTCGATGAGACGACTCCGGTCTGTCGTTTTCACGCGCCGGAGAACTATCTGGACCCATCGCTTTCTTTTACGCCCCGTACCCCCTCCTACCCGGAGTACAGCATGAGCCTCTACCCGGTGACCGGGCAGGTGCACTTGCAGCGCTCCGACGGAACAGGCCCCTCTGTGCGCATGGGCCGAGGCTTTTCCGACCTTACCTTCGAGCGCGACGGCCGAAGGAAGATCGTCGTCAGCCTCACCTCGGAAAAGACCGTTCGAGGGATCTCCAGCGCACCGAAAACCATCACCGAGGGCAGCCGTAACGCTGTTATGCTGCCCGGAGCTCGCTAACTCTCCCGCTCCGGAACCGATCCGGGGTCGACCGGTTAAAGGCGGTGCGAACGTGCCGTGGCAGGCCATGCTGGACTAGGTGCGAACGGGGCGAGCTGTAGTCGACCGGTTCGAGATTCTATCCTGATTAGAACTGCCCGCTCACCTCTAGGGAGCGTTCGGAGCGCGTCGAATGAAACGTGTTGGAGGTTCCGAACTGTTGCGTTCCTTTCGTGTTCTTTTCTTTGCGCTGTGTCTTTGGCTTTCGGCGTCCCCTTCTTGGGCCCAGCCCACACCCGGTGTGGAGTATACGAAGCTTCGAGCCGCCGGTGTCCCGATCCACCTCGTGACCGTGGACCTGGCTCGCTCCGATCTCGTGCTTCGCCCGGTCATTGCGCCGACAGGGCACCGTCGAACGTTCCGGGAGTTGGTGCAGGAGTCTCGACCGCTCGCTGCGGTGAACGGTACGTTCTTCGACACTCGAACCGGCATCACGGTAGGGAATC
>CAZDLH010000459.1:0-2946 GCA_964505925.1 uncultured Burkholderiales bacterium | reverse complement strand
GTTCGCGCCTCCCACATCGGATTAAGCAAACGAAGGAGAACCCCATGCCCTTAAGGATCCTAGTGCCCCTAGACGGCTCCGAGCTATCGGAGTCGGTCTTCCCTTGGCTTCGAGCCCTCCACGCCGCAAAGGAATGCGAGACAACGCTGATCCGTGCCTTCGAAGCTCCCCACACCATCTACTTTATGCCGGAGCTGATGGTCCCCTCGCCGAGCCTGCTCTCGGAGGAGACCATCGGGGAGCGCGTCCTATCCTACCTGAGTAGCAAGGTGGACGAGCTCCAGGATCTCGCGCCCCACAGCCATCTGGCGTGCGGCGACCCCGCCGAAGAGATCGTGCGGGTGGGTCGGGACTTCGATCTGATCGTGATGGCCAGCCACGGCCGGGGCGGACTGGGTCGCTGGCTGCTGGGTAGCGTAGCCAACAAAGTCTTGCGGGGCTCCGATCGACCGGTCTTGGTGGTCCCGGCCTCCGCCGACGCCTCCTCACCCCCTCAGGTCGCCCGCATACTGGTGGCCCTCGACGGCTCCGCCTTGGCCGAAAAAGCGCTGGAGCGAGCCGTCGTTTTAGCGAAGGCCTTCTCAGCCGAGCTGGTCCTATACCGTAGCGAACCCCTACTAGATATCAGCCACCCGACCATCGTCGAGGTGAACGCCCAGAAGCAGGAGGCGGCCCGGGCCTACATGTCCGAGCGGGCTGCCGGACTCGAAGAGCTGGCGAAGACGGTGGTGGTCGACGACCGAACCCCGGCCGCCGGGATCTGCGCCGTAGCCGAAACCAAGAAGGTCGACATGATCGTGATGGGCAGCCACGGTCGTAGCGGCGTCGATCGCTGGCTCCTGGGCAGCGTGACCGAGCGCGTGCTCCAGAAAGCCGTCTGCCCGGTGCTCATCGAGCACGAGCCGAAGACCTAGGGAGTGACCCGCGCCCCGAGAGGCGACTCGCCCCCCTAACAGGGGCGCGTTCGTCAACGAACGATGAGCACCGGGAGGCTCACCGTTCGCAGCACCTTTTCGGTGACGCTCCCCAAAAAGAACCTTCCGAGCCCAGTGCGCCCGTGGCTCGTCATGATGATGGCCTCCACCTGCTCTTTTTCGGCCGTCTCGGCGATGGCCTGAGCAGCGTGGGGTCCGGGGTGGATCTTGGTCTCGACCTTCGTGCCAGCAGGGAAGCGGGCGCTACGGATCCGCTCCATATAGTCGGTGACGATCCGCTGCTCCTCCTCGTGAGCTTCGAGCATATCGATGGAGGTCCAAGCGCTGACCTGGGGTACCTCCAGGACTCGGAGCAGGACCAGTCGCCCCCCCTCCTCCCCGTCGAGTGCTCGGCGGGCATAGTCGAGGGCCTTTTCGCTCTCGGGAGAGCCGTCTAACGGTATGAGTATGGATTGAAACATAGGGGAACTCTACCACTCGGAGCCGGACATCCCTCTGATCTAGATCAGCGGATCCCGAGGGGGCGCCCCCGTCGACTCCGGCTTTTCCTCCGGGCGCTTTGGCGTTATAGTAGAGGGCGTGTCCAAGAGCCATCCACCAAACTGCTATCAGTGCCGGGACTACTTCGTCACCTGGGACCCCGGTTTCCCGATGGGGTGCCGCCAGTTCGGCTTCCGCGGTAAACAGATGCCCAGCGTAGAGGTGCTGCAGACCACCGGCCAACACTGCCTCTACTTCCGACCGAAGAAGGCGGCCGCCCCCGAGAAGCCTCCCGAGCCTCCGCTGCCGCCCGGCTCTTCCATGTCGTTTACCGTATGATGGCCCACCCCTGGCTCTCGAGAGCCGCCCGCTCGAGCACGGCTCTTTGCCCCTTACGACTCTTAGGGGTAGCGCTGCTTCTTCTGTTCACCCTGTCGAGCGCCCAGGCTCAGGAGCGCTCGGTCCGGATCCTGCACACCAACGACCTGCACGGCCATCTGGAGGCCACCGACCGAGGGGGGCTCAGCCGCATCGCCACTCTAGTGGACCGGCTCCGGACCGAAGCCGAGACCCGACCCGAGATGAGGGTGCTCCTCCTCGACGCGGGCGACACCTCGCTGGGGACCCCCCTGTCCGGTCTCTTCTTGGGGCTCCCCACCGCCGAGCTGATGGCTTCGATGCGCTACGACGCCGTCGCCCTGGGGAACCACGAGTTCAACTGGGGCAAGCCCGCTCTGTGGGCGCTGACCGCCGCCTTCGATGCACCGGTGCTGTGCGCCAACTTGGTCTACGAAAAGGAGGGGGAGCCGCCCCCCTTCCCGCCCTACGCAGTGCTCGACCGAGGCGGTCTCCGGATAGGGATCGTCGGCTTGGTGACCCCCGACACCGCGCTCAAGGCTCCCCGCCACGCCGTCGAAGGGTGGCGCTTTGTCGATCCGGTGGAGGCCGCCCGCGCCGCCCTCGCCGAGATGCCCGAAGTGGATCTTCTGATCGCTTTAACCCATCTCGGAGTGGAGGAGGACCGAAGGCTCGCCACCGAACTCCCAGAGTTCGACCTGATCGTCGGGGGGCACTCCCACACCCCGTTGTTCGAATCGGTGCAGGTCGGCCGAACCCCCATCGTGCAGTCCGGCAGCTACGCCCGCTGGCTGGGGACAGTCGAGCTCGAGGAGAGACCGCAAGGCCAGGGCTGGAGGCTGGTCGAGCAGCGCCTGCTGGCCGCCGACGAGAGCGTCTCCCCGAACCCGGGGGCCGACGCGCTGCTCCAGCCGTACCGCGAGCGCAGCGCCCGAGTGCTGGCCGAGATCGTCGCCCAGCTCGATCGGGCCATCTCGAACCAGCCGGTGGAGCCCGGTCGCTTCCGGCCGTTGGTCAAGCTGGTGGCCGACGGACTCCGGGCCGAAACCGGAGCCGATGTGGCTCTCTTCAATCGGGGCGGCGCCCGCTCCGAGCTGCCCGCCGGCTCGCTCCCCGTCGAGCCCGTCCACACCGCGCTCCCGTTCGATGACCCGGTCGTGGTCCTGGAGCTCAG
>CAZDLH010000458.1:0-2951 GCA_964505925.1 uncultured Burkholderiales bacterium | reverse complement strand
GCTGGCCGTACTGGTCGATAAACCGTTTCGGGGCCGGGGGCTCTTCCGCACCGCCTTCTATATACCGGTCATCACCTCGGCGGTGGTGGTCGGGATCACTTGGCGCTGGGTGTTTCGGTCCGACGGACTAGCCAACTACGCCTTGGGAAATATCGGTTTAGGTCCCATCGGGTTCTTGACCGACTCGCAGTGGGCGCTCTTTTCCATCATGTTCGTGACCTTCTGGCAGGGCCTCGGCTACTACATGGTGCTCTATCTTGCGGGGCTGCAATCGGTACCGGTGGAGCTCGAAGAGGCCGCCGTTCTCGACGGTGCCGGACCGGTTCAGGTGTTCTTCTCGGTGACCGTCCCGATGCTCAAGCCGACCATCGCGCTGTGCACTATCATCAGCTGCATCTCGGCTCTTAAAGTGTTCGCCGAGATCTTCGTGATGACCCCGCAGGGTGGGCCTGGGAACAGCACCCTGACGATGGTCTACTACATCTATCTCAAAGCGTTCGAGGATTTCGAGATGGGCTACTCGGCGGCGGTGGCCCTGGTTCTGGCAGTGGTGGTCGGGGTCATCTCTTGGGTCAATATTCGCTACTTCCAAGATGGCGGTCTCAACAGCTATGAGTGAACGGCTGCGACCCATCGGGCCCCTACGGGCCGCCCTATTAGGACTGGTGGCGTTGCTGTGCCTAGGGCCGTCCCTGTTTCTTCTTAGGACCTCGCTGGAGGCCGGCGACCTTTTTCGCTTGGAGTCGTGGCGGGATCTGTTCCCCCAGCAGCCGAGTCTAGAGGCTTACGTTCGGGTCTTTCAGGAGCTCCCGGAGCTGCCTCTGTTCTTTTGGAACACCGCTTTGCTGTGCGCGGCCGGTATCGGCTCGGAGCTGCTGCTGGCCACCATGGCCGCCTACCCGCTAGCCCGAATGAGGTTCCGAGGCAAGGGGGTCGTCCTGGGGGCTCTCTTGGCCACGATGATGCTGCCGGTGCAGGCCAACATGATCGTGAACTTCGTAACCATCCGCTGGCTAGGGCTCTACGACACCTTGATCGCCGTTGTCCTACCGTCGGCCGTCTCGGTGTTCGGGATCTTTTTGATGCGCCAGGCTTTTCTGGTGATCCCTCGGGACCTCGAAGACGCCGCGCGCATCGACGGAGCCAGCGAGTGGTATATCTTCCGACACGTCATGGTTCCCCTGACCAAGCCGGCTCTCGGGACGCTGGCCCTGTTTTCGTTCGTGGCGAACTGGAACAGCTTTATGTGGCCCTTGGTGGTCCTTCAGAGCCGGGAGCTGTACCCGCTTTCGGTGGGCTTGGTCTACCTGGCCAACGCCTTCGATTCCGACTTCCGCCTGGTGGCCGCCGGTTCGATCCTGGCTATGCTGCCCATTCTCGGCCTGTTCTTGGCCCTCCAGAAGCAGTTCATCAAAGGCATCACCGCGGGCGCCGTCAAGTAGACGCTACAAAAGAGCAGCGGGACGGCCCTAACCCTCTTCTTGGGCCTTGACGACCATCACCGGACAAGGAGCGTAGCGGAGGACGCGCTCGGCCGTACTGCCAAAGATCCAGCGTTTCAACCCGCTTTTCCCGTGGGAGGTCATAACGATCACATCCACGTTCTCCTCCTCGGCTATCTCCAGGATCATCTCACCGGCAGACCCTTCCACCAGGTGGATTTTGACGTTTCCGGCGTCGATCGGCAGCGACCGGAGATAGGACTCGGCTTCCTCCCACTCTTCCCGGCGGGCTTCGGAGATCGATTCGGCGGCCCGGGGGGAAGCTTCCAGAAGGGGCGGCGCCAGGGCCATAACGAGATGAACGCTGCAGCTCGTTCGGTGGTGGAATGAGGTGCAGAGCGCCTTGGCGTGGCGCAGAGCATCTTCGGCTAACTGAGAGCCGTCTAGCGGCACTAAAACTGTGGAAAACATAGCTCTTCCTCCTAAGTGGACACAGATTAGCTAGAGTTCGAAGGGAACCTTCTTCCTATCTCGTAGGAGGCCCACGAAAGAGGGGCTTTCTCTTATGGCGAACCGCAAGACACCAAAGATTCCGGGGGGGCGAGCTTGGTGCCTGGGTCTTCTGACCCTGGTGTTCGGGACCGTCTGGTCGGTAGCTACCGCCGAGGAGCTCTCTTCGCGTCCTGCACCGATGCCCACCAACGCGGCTCGAACCATCCAGCAGGTGTTCCGAGTGCAAGGGAAAGCCGATCTAGACCAAGGGGCGGACGAGGCTCGGCTGGCTGCGCTCCTGACGGCCCAGCGAGGCCTGATCCTAGAGGCTGCCCGGACCGGGGAGCTGACCGGCTTGCTGGCCGACGAGACGGAGGGGTCCGAACTGCTTCGTCTCCTGCGGGTGGACCGCTCTCAACCCGACCCGGCGCTCTTGGCCTGGCTGGGGCGGGCCAAGGTCATCGAGGACCGGGCCCGGGGGTCTCAGTGGCACCTAGAGCTAGAGAGCCCCTCGGCCAGCGAGCTCAGTACCCAAGAGCCTCCGGCCCGCGCTTTCCTCACCGCTGACGTGGACGGCGACGGAGTGGGGGATATGGTGGCGGTGGGGTACGACGGAGGTCTCTCGGTGTACCGGAAAGGCCCGGAAGAGGAGCTGACCCTGCTGGCCCGGACGCCGTCGTACGCCACCCTCGAGCTGGTGGAAGGCCCGGGCTTGAGCGCCTTTCGTACCCATCTACCGGTGAGGGTGCGCCAGGCGGAATCGGCCGGGGAAGGCTACTTCCGTGCGGCCGTGGATTTCGAGACGGCCGAAGTGGTGAACGGGCGCCTTCTGGGAGTGCGCCGACAGACTAAGGAGCTGCTGCTAGCCCTCGGCCAAGAAGGCGAAGCGGTGCGCATTCAGGTGGACGCGCCCGGAGGGTTCGACCTCTGCTCCGGCTCCGAGCTCGAGCTGAAGGGGAGAGCCTTCGCCAGCGAGGCGGCAGGTCAGGTGGTAGACCTGCAGGTACACCACAACGG
>CAZDLH010000457.1:0-2953 GCA_964505925.1 uncultured Burkholderiales bacterium | reverse complement strand
GCTCTCGTAGCCCCTCTCATGACCCAAAGGGAAGCTAGGACCGGGAGGCTTCCACCAGCAGCCCTAAGCCCATCAGTCCAAAAACGAAGTTGGGAAGCCAGGCCCCCAACATAGGATCGAGAGCCCCGGCCTCACCCAGGACCATCCCTACGGTCATCAGCACGTAGTAAACCAAAATGAAGACCAGCGACAGCCCCAGCCCTATCGACTTGCTGGAGCGGTGAGGTCTGACCCCTAGCGGGATAGCGAAGGTTGCGAAAATGAACGAAACCCAGGGCAGGGAGGCCTTCTGATGGTACATCACCTCGAACTTGTCGAGCTTGCTCTCGGCGCGAAGATTAGAGTCGGACTTCAGTTTCTTCATGGCCTTGGAGAGCTCGACTCTCGTCATCTCCTCGGGGCGCAGCTCCCGCTTCGTCAGGTCCTCTGGCGACGGGGGCTCCTCCCCGGGCTGAAGACCGGACCAGCCTCGTTCAGCGGTGATCTCTAGGAGCGGCTCCTGCTCTTCGCCGAACTCCACCGTTCTCATATTGAGCAGTTCCCACTCTTCACCGTTCCAGCGCGCTTTCTCGGCGTAGACCTCGCGCCGGCGCATATCTTCCCAGAAGTAGTGGATGTAGACCCCCTGCATGCTCTGCTCATCGAAGTTGAAGCGGTGGGCGTAGATCATCTGCTCCATGCCGGAGGCTAGGGCTTTAGGGCTGGTCAGTAGGGTGCGCTGGATCAGCTCGTCTTTTTGACTACTCAGGAGTATCTCGTAAGCGCGCTTCATGTTCTTCGGAACCACCACATCGTTCATCCAGTGGCTAAACAGTGAAAGCCCGAAGAAAAAGATCAGCGCCGGAGCCGCGATTCTAAGAAACGAGATACCGGAAGCCCGCATGGCGGTCAACTCCGCCTCCCCCGAGAGTCTACCGAAGGCCAGCAGGCAAGCCATCAGGCTCGCCATCGGGAAAGTGAAAACCAAGACTTGCGGCAGACGGGAGGCCAGATACTCCAAGACGATGCTGAAGGGCATGTTGGCATCGGAGATCATACGGGCCACCCCGATCAGGGTCTCCACAGAAAAAAACAGAATCGTGAAGGCGCCCAATCCGAAAAGAAAGGGGCTTAGGATCTCTCGAAAGATATACCGATCCAGAATATTCACGTACTGCTGACCGCCTCGCCGGGGACGTCGACGTCCGACGACTCGAATCCGGTCTGGAACTTCTCTCCCAGGTAGTATTTTCGAGCCAACCTGCTGGATGCGATCGTTTTCGCGTCTCCGGACACCAAGATCTGGCCTTCCCGGATGATGTAGCTACGATCGGTGATGGCCAGCGTCTCTCGCACGTTATGGTCGGTGATCAAGACCCCGATATTGCGCTGCTTGAGCCGCCGCACGATGTCTTGGATCTCCGAGACAGCGATAGGGTCGACCCCAGTGAACGGCTCATCCAACAGCAAAAACTTCGGCTCCACGGCCAGGGATCGAGCGATCTCCACCCGGCGTCGCTCGCCGCCGGAGAGCTGGGCTCCAAAGCTCTTACGCACCTTCTGCAAAGAGAAGTCGTGGAGCAGTTCTTCGAGCCGCTCGGTGCGCTCTTTCCGGGGCATCCCGAAGACCTGCCAAGCTAGCGTGATGTTCTGCTCCACCGTGAGCCCGCGATAGACCGAAGGCTCCTGGGCTAGATAGGCGACGCCCTCTCGGGCGCGCTTATGGATCGGGTATCTGGCTATATCCTTACCGTCGAGAAATATCTTTCCCGAATCCGGTTTGAGCAGCCCTACCACCATCGAGAAGGTGGTGGTTTTCCCCGCGCCGTTAGAGCCGAGCAGGCCGACGACTTCCCCCTGGGACACATCGAGACACACGCCGTCGACAACTCGACGGCGTTGGAAACTCTTAACGAGCTCTCGAATCTCGATCTTCATGTGTCTTCCGCTCCCGGCTTTATCCCAACTCTACTGGGAAGTCCAACGAAGCGACCCTCTACGTTTCCCTTGAGCTGCACCTTATCTAGTTGTGCTGACGCCGTCAACGTGTCTCCCCTTAGTTCGTAGCCGGGACGGTTCCAGACCACACCCTCGGAGCCGAAGAACTGTCTCGCCTGACCGTCGAAGAGAAGCCGCTGCACCGTGAGCTCCTCATCGCTGTCGAGACGGCTGGCGTTCACCTCGCCCACGAAGGTGACGAGCTCGGCGTCGACATCGACCTCCGCCTGCAACGCCTCGACCTTAACGAACGGTTCTCCGTCCGGGTCTAACAGATACCAGGTGACGTTGCGAGCGTCCGCCGCCTTACTGCTGTCGAGCCAGTCGACCTCTTCGGCCTCAAGCTTCCAAGGCTGTCCTTTACGGGTCGTGATGGTGGACCCTTGAACACGAACCTGCCGCTCCGAAGCGCTCTGAGCACTGGCCTCCCCATCGGGGGATGGCGAGGCGTCGGAGGAAGGAGTGGCCGTCGAGGACTCGATCGAAGGGGTGGGACCGACCGTTCCGCCGGGGTCTACCGGAGCGGTACTCCTGCATCCCGATAGACTCATCGACACCCAAAGGCACAGCGAAACTAAAATGATCGCTGGCCCTCGCATGTGTAGAAGCTTCGACCGTTCGGTCGGTATCCCACCTGATAAAGGGAACATTACGGATCGCTCTCATTTCCAAATCCTTTCAGGCTCAACCTTTATCACCGATGGAATGTTACGGCGAGCAGCCGCAAACTGTCCATATTCACTAACTCTCCTGAGCCTTTCCACCTAGAACTAAAGCGTCCGCCTGGGTGCTGACCACCTAGCCTATCCACCCGGCTGTCCACCCTGTTGCACCCCCTGTTGTACGGAGGGGCCTGGCCATTGCCGCCCCCCCCCTAGACACTGTCCATCCCTGCTGTCCAACCTGTTATCCCCCCTGTTGTAAGGAGGGGCCTGGCCATTGCCGCCCCCCCCCCCTAGACACTATCCCTCCCTGC
>CAZDLH010000456.1:0-2960 GCA_964505925.1 uncultured Burkholderiales bacterium | reverse complement strand
CGGGCACATCACCAGCGAGCCAGACAGAATGATTTCACCCATCAACCCCCAAGGGGGTGCCTACAGCAGCAAGCGCGCTGAAGGCGTCAAGAACGTTCAGGCTAAAACGGAGACGGTCCCCCAGGCCCCCGTATCCTCGGATTCCGCTCAGATCAGCAAGTCTCAGGGAGGCCTCAACGTAGGAGCGCTGCTCGCCGAAACTTCGGAGGCCGCCGCTCAGATCGAGAAAGGCTTGCCGGAGCACGTCCCTGGTGAGGTCATCGTTAAGCTAAAGCCTACCTTCGCCCACGCCACGGAAGATGTGATGGGCACCATGAACGACTTCGCCGGCGACTACGGTGGACAGGTCACCAAGAAGTTCGACATCCCCAGCAACATGTTCAAGAGTTTCAACGGCGAGATGGTGCTGATGAAACTGCCTGCGGGGATGACCACCGCTCAGGCTATGGCAGCCATGGCCCAAGACGATCGCGTCGAGTACGCCGCCTCCAACGACATCATCCAAGGCGGCCCAGTGGAAGAGCATGCCGTGGACCCCTCCGAGGTAGCGCCTCCCGATGGGATGAACCCGAAGCTCTACGCGCTTCATAATGAAGGTCAGACCGGCGGCACCAAAGACGCCGACATCGACGCCCCCGAAGCCTGGCAGATCGAGACCGGAAAGGGCCAGGCCGCCAACGGCCCGCTCATCGCGGTCATCGACAGCGGAGTCAACTACAATCACGAAGCCCTAAAGGGCAACATGTGGGCGAACCCCGGTGAGATCGCTGGCGACGGCAAAGACAACGACAACAACGGGGTCGTGGACGACCTCCACGGCTACAACGCCATCAACAAAGGCGGCGACCCCCTAGACGACAACGACCACGGAACTCACTGCGCGGTGACCATCGCCGCCGGGGGCGACAACAGTCAGGGCGTTTACGGTGTGATGCAGAACGCTCAGATCATGGGCGTGAAGTTCCTGAACGGTCGAGGCGGCGGAAACCTGTCCGACGCCATCGATTCGGTGCTGTACGCTACCAAAATGGGCGCTCGCGTCACCTCTAACAGCTGGGGCGGCGGCGGCTTTAACCAGGCCCTGTTCGACGCCTTCAAGAGTTCGCCGGCGATGCACATCATGGCGGCCGGAAACGAGCGCAACGACAACGACCGTCGCGCTTCCTACCCGGCCACCTTCGACCTGCCGAACGTGATCTCTGTGGCCGCGACCGACCACAACGACAATCTGGCTAGCTTCTCCAACTACGGCAAGAAGACCGTGCACCTGGCAGCGCCCGGAGTGAACATCTTGTCGGCCACCTCCGGCGGCGACAAAGAGTACAAATCGTTCAGCGGCACCTCCATGGCGACCCCCCAGGTCTCCGGCGTCGCCGGGCTCCTTCTGAGCCAGAACCCGAACCTCTCCAACGAAGAGCTGAAGTCTCTTCTGCTCGATACGGTGGACCATAAGGACAACCTCACCGACAAGACCATCACCGGCGGACGTTTGAACGCCCACGCAGCTCTGGAAGCCGGTGCCAAACTGCTCGAAGAGCAGCTTGCCGAGGCTGCCAAACAGCAGCCCGAAGCCTAGACCCGACCCCATCGGCCGGCATCCGGAGACCGCCTAGCGCACTCCGGGTCCGGTCGAGAGGACGAGACGACCAAAAAAGGTCGCGCCCGAACGAAGAGACGTTCGCGAGCGCGACCTTTTTTATGCCCTTCCAGGGCAAGTTCCACGGTAGAAGCGCAACGTCAGCAAGCTCAAGGCTGCCACCCCCTCCGCTCGAGTCTCGTCTGGCCGTGGCTCAGCACGACGCAGCGCGACACCTCGAAAAGAGTGCGTTCTTTCGGGAGTTCAGGAAGCTCAGCCGCCGATGGAAGCGCCGAGGATCGCTAACTCAACGTCGGTGAGCGACTCGTGCTGCTTCTCGGCGACTTCCAAAAAGCTTCGGTATGGACAGGAAAAATATGACACGTCTCCATCATAGGAGCGTTTCCTGGTGAACGTTCTTACCGATTTGTAAACGTTTCCGAAAGCCGGCCGGGTAGCGGGTCAGACCCCCAGCCGCTCGCTCAACTCCTGCGCTAGCTCCTTGAGCGTCTCCGCGTCGCTCTCAGAAAAAGCGCCCTTCTCGATGCGGTTGTCCGCGTATATCATCGCGATCGCCTCACCGGAGGAGTCCCCCCGGGGGTAGACCGGCACGCAGACCACCGACCGAAGACCGGTCAAAACGGCGCTGATGCTGACTTCCTGCTCCGCACCGGCTGCGTCGACGAACAAGAGCGCGTCCCGAATCTCCAAGGCGTTCTCTAGAACCGTGAAACTCAAGGGCGCCACCTTCCAGAAATCCTCGAGCGGGATCTCGTGCGAACTGCTCGGTTTCCAGCCGTCCACTTCGTTGACAAAGATGAGGGCCCGCTCGAGGTTGAGCGTGAGTAGAACTTCGGCCAAAAAACTGTCGGTCAGATCGGTGGTTTTTGGGCTGGGCGGTTTGGGAGAGGTCTTCATTGAAATCTCTTCGACCCGGTTAGGGTTCAACCTTGCCTACCGAGCGGAAGCGGTCCGAGAGGGGCTCGGGGAGCCCACCGCACACTCTGGAGAGGTGATCTTACCGATTCGGGCAAAAGCTTTCCTATGCTGGACTTCTTAAAGAACCTACTGAGCCCGAAGAAAAAAGAGCCCCCCGCCCGCATCGAGCCGGTGGATTTTAGAGACGGCCTGCTTCGATTCCGAACCGACGACCCGATCGCACTATCCCAAAGACCGGTGGAGGCCCAAAGCGAGACCGGGCCCTTGACCTTCGTTCTCGACGTCGTCTCCTACGACGGTAACAACAAGGTCTACCTCGCCGAGGTCCCCGAAGCGTCCGAACCGTACCTTCAGACACTGGGTATCGACCTCGAGAAGACCACCCGAGTGCGGGTCCACCTGAAGGTCCAGTCGCCTCAGCTCCCGGACTTCACCGGGCTCACCA
>CAZDLH010000455.1:0-2962 GCA_964505925.1 uncultured Burkholderiales bacterium | reverse complement strand
GCCTTCAAAAAGAAGTTCAACAGCCCTTGGCCGGTCGCCGCGTCGTCGAAGACATCCCCTACCAGAGTGGCCTGAGCAGCCTTCTCCACGAAGTTCCGGAGCCTCTCGCCCGCCGAATCTAAGCCTTCTAGAAAGAATGCGTAGATGGCTGCGTAGCGCGTAGGCAGCTGGGCCGGGTGCAGGTCCCAACCCTGATAGTAGGCTTTCTCCAAGGAAGCTCTCACGTGGAGGTAGTGAAGGCCCCAGGCGTTGCGAACCGCTTCGGCGTTCTCCTCCTCCTGTTCGGAGGTCAGCTCTCCCCGGTATGGGGGGACCGGGAGAACGTTGGTCGCCCCGTCGGAGATCCAGATACCGGTCCCGGCCAGAGCCACCTGCATGATCGAGCGTGCGAAATCGCAAGACAGATGCAGCATATCCTGGTACTCGGCCGTGATCTGACACTGGGCGGTATAGTCGTAGGTCCCGAAGTGGGCTCCCCGACAGCGCCCTCGGAGCGAAGCCACCATCCGCTGCAGCGGAACCCCCCCTTCGGCGTTGAAGATCGACTGGGGGGTCTCCACCATCAGCTCTACCTGTAAGGCGTGGTCCGGAAGGCCCAGCTTCTGCTCGAGTATATCCAGCAGGCTAGCTAGAGCCGAGGCCTGCTCCGGCACCGTCACCTTCGGCAAGGTGATGTAAAACGGCTGCGGGATCTCGCCGCCGCTAGCCTGGTGAAGTGCGGTCACGAACAGGTCTAGCGTTCGAATGCTACGCGCCTTCAGCTCCTCATTGAAAGGCTTGAGTCTGATCCCGATAAAAGGTGGAAGGGTTCCGTCCTTATGCCCCTGGGCCACCGCTTGCGCCACCGAAACCGCGTGCCCGTCTTCCTCTTCGTCCGGCCGATTCCCGTAGCCGTCTTCGAAGTCGATACGAAAGTCTTCCACCGGCTCGCTCTCGAGCTTCGCGATGACGCGCTGGTAGATCGTCTCGCAGAACTCCTCATCGTACTCGTGCAAGGGGTCGATGCCGTCGAAAAAATCGACTCCCGAGTCGGAGAAGGCCCGGAGGGTCTCTAGGGCGCTCTTCCCCATCCGTGCCGTTCGGTCCGGCCGGAACAGCTGGGCACCGCCGTAGACGGTGTGCACGGGCTGCCGGTCCGGAATCTCTCCGGGATACAGACTAGTGAAGGTTCGATTAGCGACCTTCAGCTGCTCGAGGATCGCTTCGGTATCGCTCCCCTGTAGCGTGGTTGTAACAGCGGTATGACTCATCTAAAGATTCTCCAAATTTCTGACAAAATCGACAGCGAGATTCTGGGCCACCTTCAACCGAAACTCACCGCTCGATCGTATATCATCGATGGGTGAGATCTCTTCGGCTACCAAGGCGCGAATCTCATTTGAAGTGGTAGCTCCCGCCGAGGCTAAAGTCCTGCCGGAAAGGCGTTCACCCAGCTTCCAACACAGCGCGACCGTGGGACCGACGCTGCCCATAGCGATCAGCGCCTTCTCGATATACTGAGCCTCCGGAATGACCAGACATCCGGCGAAGCATACCTTACTGATGGCTTGAGCCTTGCGCGTCCCCACCTTTCGGTACAGATGCCGCCGCCCGGGAATGCGAGGCACCCGAACCGCCCTGATCAGCTCCCCCGGTTTCAGGTCCAAGACCTTGTAGTCCAGAAAGAACTCGGCTAGAGGTACGGTGCGATTGCCCTCCACCGAAACTAGGTCTACCACCGCCTCGTACACCAGCAGCGCCGGAGGGGTGTCGGCCGCCGGCGAGGCGTTGCCGATGTTTCCCCCGATGGTCCCTCGATTCTGAATCGCTCCAGCTCCGCTTTCCGCCGCAGCCTGGCAGAGCATCGGGAACTCCTCTCGAAGCAGGCCGTGGTAGCGAACCTCGCTGTAGGTGGTCAGAGCTCGAATCTCGACCTCGTCCGGGCGAACCTCGATCCCTTTGAGCTCATCGAGATGGTGGAGCGATAAGAAGTGCCGATGATGCTGATTACCGGTATTCAAGACCACCATGAGATCGGTCCCACCCGCCAGAGGGCGCAGCTTCTCAGGCTTGTCCGCCAGCATCTCCAGGGCTTGGGCCAAACTGTCCGGTACTGTGATATCGTAATCCGGGATGTATCCTCTCACGCCGGGACCTCGCTGCTCTCGAGCGCACTCTCCAACACGGGCTCCAACACCCCATCAGCTCGGGCCTCGTCGGCTGCCGCCGCGACGGCATCGAAGATCTTCTTGTACCCTGTACAACGGCAGAGATTCCCTCCTAGCCCGTCCTGGATCTCGAGTAAGCTAGGAGTCGGACTCCTACGAATCAAGGCGATCGCTGCCATCAACATCCCTGGAGTGCAGATCCCGCACTGGGCTCCGTTATGTTCCAGGAACTGACGCTGCAAAATCGCCCCCAACGGGTCTTCGGAGAGGGCCTCCACCGTGAGGACCTTCCCCCCTTCAACCTGGGCGATGGGCACCAGACAGCTGTTCACGACCTGCCCGTTCAAGAAGACCGAGCAGGAGCCGCACTCCCCTTCCCCACACCCCTCTTTACACCCCGTGAGTTCAAGGTTCTCCCTGAGCACATCCAGCAGTCGGCTCGCGGGATAACACTCGACCCGACGGTCCTCTCCGTTGACTTCAAAGCGAAACGATCGTTTCGCGACTGGGGGTCTAGACTCCGACACCGGCGGCCTCCATCTTTTTCATCAAGATCTCCGGGGTGGCCGGTATCTGGTTCACCGACAGCCCGATTGCGTCTTCGAGGGCGTTCAAGATCGCGGGCGCCGGCCCGTCGATCGGCAACTCGCCCACACCTTTGGCCCCCTGGGGGCCGCCGGCGTAAGGCTTCTCTGCGAAGAGAACGCGGATCACCGGCAGGTCCACCGAAGTGGGCATGATGTAGTTGGTCATCTGGTTGTTGACCACTCTACCGTTATTGTAAACGACGTTCTCGTACAGCGCGTACCCGATCC
>CAZDLH010000454.1:0-2973 GCA_964505925.1 uncultured Burkholderiales bacterium | reverse complement strand
GGAGTACGATTCGGTCGGAGGCCCGCGCGAGCCAGCACTCGGCGGTCACCCGAGCGTTCACGGTAAGAAAAAAGTGGTGGCTCAGTTCGCCTTCGCGGGTCGGCAGAGCGTTCGTCGTCAGCCGAGTGATGAAGTCGTCGCGGTCCTTCCCGCAGAGCTCGAGAAGGCTCCAGTCGGAATCTATGTGGTAGCTCTTCATGGCTTTCTTGCTAGACTCGAGCCCAAGCCCGGAATCTGGTTTCGAGCCCGAGTCCGGAGGAGCTCAAACGGCCGTTGGCCGCCAGGTGACGGCATAGATAGTAGACGACATCGGTGCGCTCGGCCTCCTGCAGGGAGGATGCGATCTCCACTGCGGTCTGCGCCTCTGCGCGGCCCTCGAAATGAGCTAAGATCCGACCCTGGAGCTCTAGAGAGCCGGCGGCGGCCTTCTTTCCGGCTTCGACGCCGGGCTGATGATAAGCGTTGATGTCGATGAGTTCTGCGTACAGGCCGACCGTCCGCTCGAACCAGGCGACCAGCGCCCCTAAAGTTAGGGGAGTCACTTCCGGTAGGCTGATAGTCAGGCTCGGGCGACCCTCTTCGGCGAGGGCGGACCTGGTACCGAGAAAGAAGGCGTTGAGGTAGTCGCCGGTCTCCACGCCGGGAGCCAACTCGAAGCTGCTCCCGCGGCGGGTCTTCTCCACCGCGATGAAGGTAGCGAAAAAGTCCCGTAGCCCGTCGCGCAGCTGCTGAACGTAGGCGTGCTGATCGGTGCTGCCCTTGTTGCCGTAGACCGTCAGGCCCTGCTCGACCCGCACACCGTTGCGGTCCAGAGCTTTGCCTAAAGACTCCATGATGAGCTGCTGGAGGTAGCGACTAAAAAGTTCGAGGCTATCCTTGTAGGGGAGGACCACCATGTTCTTGGCCCCGCGCCCTTCGCCCAGATGGAACCAGGCTGCAGCGAGCAGCGCAGCTGGGTTTTCGCGAACCTCGGACCGGCGCGTGGTTCGGTCCATCAGCTGGGCCCCTCGTAGAAAGCGTCGGATAGGGATCCCGGCTAAGGCCGCGGGCAAGAGCCCGACCGCGGAGGTCACCGAGGTCCGCCCGCCCACCCAGTCCTCCATCGGAAAGATGTCGATCCAGCCCTCCTTGATGGCTTGGCTGTACAGCTTGCTTCCGTCGCCGGTGATGGCCACGGCGTGCTGGGAGAAAGTGAGGCCCGCGTTTCGATAGGCTCGCTCGGCCTCGAGCATGCCGTTGAGGGTCTCCGGGGTGCCGCCGGACTTGGAGGTCACGATGACGAGGGTGTGCTCCAGAGCGTCGGAGCCGATCTCCTCGAGAACTCGCTCGATGCCGTCGGGGTCGGTATTGTCGAGAAAGAAGATCGGCAGTCCGTCACGGGGGCTAGCCAGAGCTCGGACCACTAGCTGGGGACCTAGCGCCGAACCCCCGATCCCGATCGCTAGGACCGCATCGAACGGGTTTCCAGAGGGCGCGGTGCGACGCCCCGCCAGGACGTCGTCGGCGAACTGCTCCACCCGATCGAACGTTCGAACGATGCGATCGTGGAGCGCTCCCGAGGGAGCGCTTTCGGGATCCCGAAGCCAGTAGTGGCCAACCATGCGCGACTCGTCCGGGTTGGCGATGCCCCCCTTTTCGAGCGCCTCCATGGCCACCAGAGCCGTGCGAAGTCGGGAATCCAACTCGGCCAAGCTGTTCGGGGGAATCCCTGCGCACGACAGATCCAGCTGGAGCTCCAACTCCTCTTCACGGAAACTGAAATGAAGCTCCCTAAACAGCGCGGGGGTCGGGAGAAGAGAGTCGATCGATGCCTTCCGGTGCTCGATGGTCGAATCCACGTGGGCCTCCTTAGCCGAACAGTTTACTGACGGATAGATTGAAGTAGTTGCGACGGATCGCTTCACCCAGTAGGGGGGCGACCGAAAGAACGGTGATCTTCCCCCGGCGGGCGGAAGAGCTGATGGGCACCGTGTCGGTCACGATCACCTCTTCGATGGGAGAAGCCTCGATGGCTTCGATCGACTGGCCGGCGAACAGTCCATGGGTGGTGGCCGCGAAGACTCGCTTGGCGCCCCGTTCGATCAGCATCTCCACTCCTCGAAGGAGGGTGCCCCCGGTGGAGATGATGTCGTCGACGATCAGCACCGTCTTGCCGTCGATCTCTCCGACGAGATCGATCACGTCGATGGCGTCCGGGCGCGGCCTGCGCTTAAAGATGATGGCTAAGCCTGCGCCGAGGCGCTCGGCGAACGCCCGGGCTCGGTTCACCCCGCCGGCGTCCGGGCTCACCACTACCAGTTCGTGCTTGGGGATCCCCTTCTGCGAGAAGTAGTCCACCACGATCGGCATGGCCACGAGATTGTCGACGGGGATATCGAAGAACCCCTGGATGGCTGCGGCGTGGAGGTCTACGGTGACCAGACGGTCGCAGCCGGCCACCGTCAGCAGGTTGGCCACCAGCTTGGCGGTGATCGGCTCCCGGCCGGTAGTCTTCTTCTCCTGGCGCGAGTAGCCGTAGTAGGGCACCAGCGCGGTGATGGTCTTGGCCGAAGAGCGCGACAGAGCGTCGCAGATGATCAGCAGCTCCATCAAAGTGTCGTTCACATTGCCGCAGGTGGGTTGCACGATAAACACTTCGGCGCCACGAACGTTCTCTTCGATCTGGACTCGGATCTCTCCGTTGTTGAAGCGCCCAACGAGCGCCTTACCGAGGGGAACCTCTAGGTAATCGGCGATGGCCGTGGCCAGCTGAGGGTTTGAATTGCCCGTGAAAATGACCATGTTTTCGCCTTCGAGGGCGGGCTGTTCATAGGCGTCGAGGACGAGCATCGGTGACTCCTTGTGAGCGATGACTAGAGGTTGCCCCGGCGAGCCTGTTCGCGCTCGATGGCTTCGAACAGCGCCTTGAAGTTTCCGAGCCCGAATCCCCGGCTACCCCGGCGCTGGATCACTTCAAAAAAGACGGTGGGCCGG
>CAZDLH010000453.1:0-2974 GCA_964505925.1 uncultured Burkholderiales bacterium | reverse complement strand
AGCGCGCTGTCGAACTTCCCCTTGTAAACCGGGCGCAGCTCGGGAGTAGTGAACTTGTTGTGCAGGTTCGGGTCGTACTCGAACGCTCTCGCCCACTCTTGAAGGGCGAGCTTGAGCTCTCCGCTCTTGGCAAAGATGAACCCGCGATGAAGATAGCTAAGAGCATGCCGCGGCTGGAGGCGTATAGCCTGCTCGTAACTCTTAACGGCATCGGCTGTGTTGCCCGCTTCCTCGTGTGCGAAGCCGAGTCGGAAGTGAGCTTCCGGATTCTCTGGCTGCAAGCGAACGAGGGTCGAGTATTTTTGGACTTCCGGTGAGGTAACTTCAGCCATAGTTCTGTTCTTCAACCGCCCTCTAGCAGTCCGCCCGTACAGCGGAACTGTGCATTCTCAGTAGTTTGTGCCCTCCCGTATTCCAGAGGGTCTCAACGTGCTCCTGCCCTTAGCCCTAAGAGGGGCGGGACGCCGTCACCATTTGCGCGGGCTTCGCAGGGACCCGAGCTCGAAACGCCAAAAACAGGCCGATGCTAAGCTTTGGATCCGTGAATCTGTGGGCCGCTGAGAAACTCGATGTCGGCAACATCTACCGCTGGGCCAACTCCGAAGACTACCGAAGACTCATGGCCGGGCTCCAACGCCCGCAGAGCATGCCGGAACTGGAAGGGTGGCTCGCCGAGCACCTCCGGAGCGACCGAGAGGAGCTGTACTCCATCAAGACCCCCGACGCCGAAATGGTCGGGCTGCTGAACCTGTCGAACATAGATCTCCGAGGCGGATGCGCCGAAGTCGGATTGATGGTCGACTCCGAGTTCTGGGGTAGGGGATACGGGCACGACGCTCTGGTGGCAGGGATCCTCCACGCGTTCGAGGATAAACGCCTCCATAGACTCCAAGCCGACATCCTCTCCATCAATACTCCGTCGAAAAACCTGTTCGAGAGGCTGGGCTTCCGACGCGAAGGGGTACGCAGAGAGGCGGTCTTCCTCGCAGGAAGGTATCTAGACATCGAGATGTACGGACTGCTAGCGCAGGAGTTCCAGCGCCCCGACCCCTACCCGGCACGCCCGGAGACCAACGACGTTTCTAAAGACGACAGCGGCGAAACCGCTCGAGCCGAGACCGCCTAAACGAAGGAGAGCCCCACATTATGAAGCCCATCCGTTGGAAAGATGATTCGGTCGAGATGATCGACCAGCGAAAACTTCCCCAGGAAGAGGTCTGGAACGTCTACCGTACCGGCCTGGAGGTAGCCGAGGCTATCAGATCCATGGTGATCAGGGGGGCTCCGGCCATCGGGATCGCTGCCGCCTACGGCCTAGCCTTGGAGGCAAAGTCGTGGAGCGAAGGCTCGGCCTCCTTACTCCTGCACCTAGATAGGGTAGGCGAGGCTCTCGAAGCCACTCGCCCGACGGCTATCAATCTGAGCTGGGCCGTCCAGAGGATGCTCGCTGTGGCGAAGGCCCACACCGAGCCGAGCTCGCTCGGTGAGCGGCTGGTAGTGGAAGCCCTCGACATCGCTCGGGAGGACGAGCTGATGTGCCTAGCGATCGGGCAGCACGGAGCCCCGCTCCTCCCGGAGGGTGGCCGGGTTCTCACCCACTGCAACGCGGGAGCGCTGGCCACCGGCGACTACGGCACCGCCCTAGGCGTCATACGAGCGGGCCGAGACCGGATCAAGGAAGTGTGGGTCGATGAGACCCGTCCTTTTCTGCAAGGGGCGCGCTTGACCGCCTGGGAGCTCCAGAAAGAAGGCATCCCCTGCCGACTCATCTGTGACAACATGGCCGGTCATCTGATGCAGCGCGGACAGGTCCAAGCCGTGGTCGTCGGAGCCGATCGGATCACCGCCGACGGGTCGGTGGCCAACAAGATCGGGACCTACAGCTTGGCCGTCCTGTGTCGCTTTCACGAGATCCCGATGTATGTAGCAGTCCCGTACTCCACCATAGATATGCAGCTGAAGAGCGGATCCTCGATCCCCATCGAAGAGCGCGATCCTAAAGAGGTGACCCACCTGGCCGGAGTGCAGATCGCTCCCACCGGAATAGAGGTAGCTAACCCCGCTTTCGACGTCACCCCGCCGGAGCTCGTGACCGCCATCATCACTGAGCGCGGTGTACTACACCCTCCGTTTCGGGACAGCCTCGCGAACTTCGCCCTAGCCGCTCCCTCGATCGACCGATAGCGATGGCCAAAGCGCCGTATAAGCTCCTAGACTTTCTAAGGGGACTAGACCAGATGGAGGTAGCCTCACCGATCTTCATGCTGATCGGTGACGACGAGTACCTCAAGGAGTTGGTCATCCGAAAGGTCACCGGGCGCTATATCGACCCCGACTTCGCGGATTTCAATGTCCGCACGGTTCGATGTAGCGCTAAGACCAGCGCCGGCGACCTCGCCGCCACCCTCAGTGAACTCCCCACCATGGTCGAGCACCGACTGGTAGTCCTACACGATCTCGAGTCTTTTCCCCGGCCAGCTGGGGAAAGGCTCGCAGAACAGTTCGAGGCCAGCTTAGCTGACGGTACAGTTCTCGTGGCCACCCACAAAAAAGGGGGCACCGAGAATCCGTTCTGGACCTTTCTCAAAAAGAGAAGCCTCTCGGTGGAGTGTTCGCTGAACGAAAAGGAGCTCGATCTCTTTCTCGGTTCGTTCTGTAAACAGAAGGGAGCCCAGTTCCAAGGCCCGGCCCTAGAACTCCTTCGGAACCGGGTCGGAGGGGAGGTCCGTTCCTTGATCTCCGCTCTAGAGCGGTGCGTCGCTTCGCTCCCTTCCGGGGAGCCGCTCACCCCCAAAGTAGTCGAGAGCCTGGTCCCTTACTCGGCCGAGGTGGCGCTGTGGAAGATGACCGCGGCCATCGGAAAAAAAGATCACCGCACCGCTTTAGAGATCCTGGATCACCAGCTCAGGAAAGGGGAATCTGTGAGCGGGATCGTCCGGTACCTCAATAGCTACCTTCTCTCTCTCATCTTGAT
>CAZDLH010000452.1:0-2985 GCA_964505925.1 uncultured Burkholderiales bacterium | reverse complement strand
GCCCACGGGTGGGTTCGGTTGGCGAGAAGCCCTAGAGGTCGCGCGACAGCAGGGTCGAGGTGTCGAGGCAGCTAAGCGTACCGAGGGGCCTTAGAGAGGTAGGTTTGACCGATGTCCGATTCCCACTTTCGAACTTCTGGAGTCCTAGCGCGCCTGAAAGATTTCCACCTTCCCAAGGTGCCGCTGGCTCAGATCCTGATAGCTCGTTTTCTTCTGACGGCGGACTACGCTAAGCCTCCTCGAACGACGTACAGCATCGACGGTCTGGAGACTCTAGCCTCCGATCGTCGGCTTCTATTGGCCATGAACCATACCGATCGCTTCAACTACATGCCGTTCATGAGGGAGCTCGATCAGGTGGGACTCCCTCCGCTGGCCCCATGGGTAAAAGGGAAGTACTACCAGAAGGAGTGGTTGGCCAAGCTGCTCACTTGGTGCGCCTGTATGCCGGTACCGTCTAGGGGATATCTCCTCACTCTGGACTGGATCGCTCGAGTGGGCCGACGCCCGGAGGTCGAGGAGTATCGCCAGCTGAGGCTACTCGGAGACGGCTTCCCCCTCGAGGGGGAGCTCCACGAAGCGGTTCAGCAGTACCTGCGGACCGCTCCCGGCGGAGGGGTCGAGGGGTTCGGCTACGAGTTCCAGCGTCACTTCGAGAATCTGACCCAAGAGGTCGTGCGGATCAATCGGGAAGCTCTGGAGCTGGGATATCGCCCGCTGGTCTTTCCCCAGGGGACTCGCACCCGCCGGCTTACCCCCGGTTTCTCGGGGGTGGTTCAGATGGCCCTTCATCTGAAGGTTCCGATCGTACCGGTGGGGGTCAGCGGGTCCGACCTGCTCTACCCTGGAGACAGCCCGTTCTCCAAAGGTGGGCACTGTCACTATCGGGTGGGAGAGCCCTTCGACCCCAGTGCAGAGCCGGGAGCCCCCACCGACTTCGTCCCCTTGACCATCGACGCCTCAAAGCGGTACGGAGACCTGTTCGGCGTCCTGACTCAGAAGCTTATGGAGCGGATCGACGAGCTACTGCCCGAAGAGTATCAGTTCGGACTGGATCACTGTGCGGTCCCGGTGGGTACGGAACGCTTCGTCTGAAGGAGTTCGTCGAGGACCTTCTCGAGCGTCGAACGCTTTTCGAGAAACCGCTGGGCCAATCGGGCTTGAGCTCGAGCTCGGTCTAGATTGTGCCCGGGTCGCTCGGTTTTGAAGTACCGGTCCCCTCTGAGGTGGTCGGTGAAGAACCGAAAACTCAGTTCCAGCGTCATGAGAAAACAGGCGTAAACCAGGCGGGCTCGCTCTCGACTCGATAGGCGCTGACCGTAAACGGCGAGGTAGCCTTTCGATACGGCCCGAAACCTCGCTTCGTCGAGGCCTACGCGGTCTAGGTCGGGGCTATCTTCCGGGGCGGTAGCTGCCGAGGTACGGACCAGATCGCCGTAATCCATCAGCCAGGTTCCAGGCATAACGGTATCGAGATCGATGACGCTCACCACCGTCGGTTCGTTCTTGCGAAACAGGCAGTTGTTGAGTTTGGTGTCGTTATGCACGATCCCCCAGGGTACGGCCGTAGGGTGGAGTCCGTTGAGTCCCAGCGCGGGGAAGCCGTCGCCTGCGAGCTGCAGTAGGCAGTCGAAGGTCTCCGGGCACTTGCGCCTAGCTTCGGCCTCCTCCTGGGCGGCGAGCATCTGCTCGAACCGCCATGGGGTGTGGTGAAAGCGCGAGATAGGGGGGTGGAACTTCTCTAGGGGCTCCCCTTCGAGGCCTCGAGAGAACTTCGCGAAAGCTATGGCGGCCGCTTCGAGAAACCTCGGTTCGGGGGGGGCGTCGTAGGTCTCGGTGTCGGCCAGAAAGTTACTACACCTCCAGCGGCTGTCGTCGTTGGGGTTTCTCCATAAAAGGGTGTCCGGCTCTTCGAGCGGGGGCCGGAAACGAAGCTGCAGGACCGATTCTAGGGCCGGGCGGCTCTGGACTTCGGCGATGTTAGCCATGACCAGTTCAGGGTCTTGGAATACCGAATCGTTGAAGCGTTGGAGCACGAAGTCCCCCTGGGAGGTCTCCGCTAGGAACGTCTCGTGGATGAGACCGTTTCCCAAAGGCGAGATCCTGGTCTCCCCCGGACGGCGGAGGAAAGCGTCGAGCGCGATCCGGGGAGCGCTCATCTAGGTTCGACCTGCCAGAGCTTCTCGGGGTAGACGCCCGCTGCGATCCGCTGCTCGAGGCCTTCGACCACGGCGTCTTTGTCGGCTGGATAGGTGACCCCGAGCCAGCGGTCCTCACTGGTTTCGACCCGAACGTCAACACCGCTGTCCCGGCTCCACTGCTCGACGGCGGAGGGGAGGTAGAATTCGGCTTTGGCTACATCGTGCTCGGAGGGGTTCAGGCCGTTGAGGTAGCGCTGGAAAGACTTCTCCAAGTGCTCCATAAAGCGAGGCGGAAACCCCCAACAGTTCATCGAGACGATGCTCTCGGGAGAATAGGTCTCGCCGGTCTTGCGATCGACGACTAGGTCCGGGCCGGTTCTTTCGAGCTCGGTCCGCTCATCGATACCCGCCAGAACGGTCAGGTCCGATTCGGACTCCGTACAGCGGCAGACGCCTCGGGAGACCGTACCGCTCGGCGACAGCGTGTTACCGAGCCGGAACCCTACCATCGCTGGGGAGTCGTGGTTCGACAGGTGGGCCACCAGCTTACGGAACGCTTCCGGGCCGTAGTAATCGTCGGCGTTGATGGCTAGGAACGGGCCGGAGACCTCCTTGCGGGCAGCCCAGACGGCCTGCCCGGTCCCCCACGGCTTCGCTCGGTGCTCCAAAGCGAGCTTGTCCCGGTTCACCCCTGGCGGGAGGTCGTGTAGCTCCTGGAAGGCTAAGGCCGTCTTGAGGTCGCTCGGGAGCCGGGAGAGCAGAGCCTCTTCAAAAGCGTCACGAAACCCTTCCCGAATCACGAAGACGACCCGATCCACGTCAGCTCGCCGAGCATCGTACAGGG
>CAZDLH010000451.1:0-2992 GCA_964505925.1 uncultured Burkholderiales bacterium | reverse complement strand
GGCCAAGAGAAAGCCGGGGGCGCCGCACCTGACCGAGCGCTTCGAGCTGTTCGTGGCCCACACCGAGATCGCCAACGCTTTCTCGGAGCTCAACGACCCGGTCGACCAGCGTTCGCGCTTCGACGCTCAGATGGCCAACAAGGATAAGGACGCCGAGGCCCATCCGGTAGACGAGGACTACATCACCGCGCTGGAGTACGGCATGCCGCCCACCGGCGGGATGGGCATGGGGATCGATCGCCTGATCATGATGCTCACGAACTCGCCCTCGATCCGCGACGTCATCCTCTTTCCGCTTCTGCGCCCCCGCCTCGAGCCCCAAGCTGCCGAGGAGCGAGAGTAGGTGGAGCCCCAGGCGGCGCCGGTTCACCACCGCGCTTGGGTGGAGGTGGATCTGGGGCGCCTGCGCTTAAACCTGCGCAGCCTGAGCGCGCTGGTCCACCCCACCCCGGTGGCCATCGTAGTGAAGAGCGAAGCCTACGGTCACGGGCTGGTCCAAGTGGCCAAAGCGCTGGAGTCCGAGGACATATGGGGGGCCTGCGTGGTCACCCCCGAAGAAGGGGTGCGCCTACGCACCGCGGGCTTCGCCAAAGAGATCCTGGTGGTCGGGCCCAGCTTTCCCGAAGAGATGGAAGAGGCGGTCCGGCACGGGGTGACCCTGGCGGTCTACGACCTCGAACAGGGGCGTCAGCTCTCGGCCGCGGCCCAGCGCGCAGGTCGGGTGGCGAAGGTGCACCTGAAGATCGATACCGGGCTCTCGCGCCTGGCCACGGTGGCCGAGGAGGTCACCCGTTTCGCCTCCGAGGTGTCGGCCTTACCGATGCTGGACGTCGAAGGCGCCTACTCTCATCTGGCCGACGCCGAAGGCCTAGACCAGCGCTACACCCTGAATCAGTTCCGGCGCTTCAAGCGCTGCTTGCGCGATCTCGAAGAGGTCGGCGTGCGGCCTAGCCTGCGGCACATCTCGGCCTCGGCCGCCTCCATGCTGCTGTCGGAGACCCGCCTGGACCTGGTTCGCTTCGGCATCTCGCTCTACGGCTACTGGCCCAGCCGCGAGACCGAGATCCTGCACCACGGTTCGTGCACCGATCTGGCCGCCCGGCTCAAAGACGAGTTCTGCGAGCGCAGCATCCCGGCCCTGCAGGAGCTGTTCGCCCCGGCCCTATCCTACCGATGCCGGGTGGTCCAGACGAAGTGGGTAGAGCCCGGTATCAAGGTGGGGTACGGGTTGACCTACGAGACCCAGCGCCGCACTCGGATCGCGGTGCTGCCGGTGGGCTACGCCGAAGGGTACGACCGCCACCTGTCCAACCGCGGCGAGGTGCTCCTCCACGGTAAGCGAGCCCGGGTGCTAGGCAGAATCTGCATGAACTTGATCGTGGTGGACACCACCGATATCGAAGAGACCGCCGCCGGCTCCGTAGCCACCCTGATCGGCACCGACGGTCAGGCCCGCATCAGCGCTGAAGAGGTGGCCCAGAAGGTCGGCACCATCCAGTACGAGATCGTCACCCGGATCCCGGTCGCCATCCCCCGCGTCTATCGCGACGAGGTAGGCCCGCCCGCCTAGGGAGACGATCGCTGGAAGTCGGCTGCTTCGGACCGAACGCTTCGTCTACAAAGAATCGCCGTAGAGCAAGGGATCGTCCGGTCCCATCCGAAAAGCCCAAGCATATGAGACCCCGCCACGAACGTAGCCGCCGGTGAGCCGCCCCCCGCTGCCGGGATACCACGTCATCACCAAGCCCATCGGTCCGATCTGCAATCTGGACTGCACCTACTGCTTCTATCTGGACAAAGAGAACCTCTATCCCGGCAAGCGGAACTGGAAGATGGCCCCCGAGGTGCTCGAGAGCTACGTGCGCCAGTACATCGAATCCCAGAGCGTGCCCGAGATCTGGTTCACCTGGCAAGGGGGGGAACCCACGCTACTGGGCCTCGACTTCTTTAAGCGCGTGGTGCAACTCCAGAACCGCTACGCCGGCGGCAAGACCGTTCGGAACGCCTTTCAGACCAACGGGGTCCTGCTCGACGACGAGTGGGGCGCCTTCTTCGCCGAGCACCGCTTCTTGGTGGGGCTCTCCATCGACGGCCCCGAAGAGCTGCACGACCACTACCGAGTGGACAAGGGAGGCAAACCAAGCTTCGCCAAAGTGATGCGCGGGCTCGAGATCCTGCAGCGCCACTCGGTGGAGTTCAACACCCTGACTGTGGTGAACCGAGTGAACTCCGAGAAGCCCCTCGAAGTCTACCGGTTCCTCAAAGAGATCGGCAGCACGGTACTCCAGTTCATCCCCCTAGTCGAACGCGACGAGAAGACCGGCGAGATGGCCGAATGGTCCTTAGAGCCGCAAAGCTACGGGCGCTTTCTGATCGACATCTTCGACGAGTGGGTCCACCACGACGTGGGACAGGTCTACGTGCAGCTCTTCGAAGTGGCGCTGGAGTCGTGGGTCGGCATCCCCCAGAGCCTGTGCTTTTTCCGGGAGACCTGCGGTGAAGCGTTAGCCGTGGAGCACAACGGTGACGTCTACTCCTGCGATCACTTCGTAGAGCCCGCCTACCGCCTTGGCAACCTGATGGAAGACCCTCTAGGGTCGCTGGTCAATAAGGATCAGCAGTACACCTTCGGGCAGGACAAACGAGACGCGTTGCCGGCTTACTGCAGGCGCTGCGAAGTGCGATTCGCCTGCCACGGGGAGTGCCCCAAGAACCGCTTTATAGAGTCGCCCGATGGCGAGCCCGGGCTGAACTACCTATGCCGAGGCTATCGCGCCTTTTTCAACCACATCGACCCGTACATGAAGTTCATGGTGTACTGCCTACGGCGGCGCGTTTCGCCGACGGCGGTGATGGAGTTCGCCCGCCGGGGGGCTCCCCAGCCCTCAGGGGCCGCCCCCCCCCGCCCCCCCCCCACCCCCCCCCCCCCCCGACCCCCCGCCCCCCCCCCCCCCCCCCCCCGCCCGTGGCCCCGCAGGCGCAGGGTAGCCGG
>CAZDLH010000450.1:0-3002 GCA_964505925.1 uncultured Burkholderiales bacterium | reverse complement strand
GGCGGGCTAGGGGCGGTGTGAGGGGAGGGGAGGGTTCCCTCCGGTAGGAGAGGAAGGCACAACGCGCCGCGGGGGACCACTCGGCGATGAACTTTGACTGCGGTCTGAGAATGCGAGACCGAGAAGGAGCTATAACCTTGAGTAGACTCGAATCTGCAGCTGTGATCGGAGCCGGAACGATGGGTTCGGGGATCGCTCAGGCGCTGGCTATGGCCGGGCTGACCGTCCATCTCTTCGATCGGTTTGAGGGGGCCGCAGATAAGGCCCGGACGGGTATAGAGAACAGCCTGAAAAAGCTGGCGAGCAAGCAGAAGATCACCGAGGACGAGGCGGTGGCTGCCCTGGGGCGGATCGAGGTCTGTAGCTCCATGAGCAACGCTTGCCGTGCCCAGGTCGTGGTCGAGGCGATCGTCGAGGAGATCGCAGCCAAGCGAGCCCTTTTTGCAGAGCTCGACGCTGCCTGCCCCCCGGAGACCCTCCTGCTGACGAACACCTCGTCGCTATCGGTCACCGAGATCGCCAACGCGACCGGGCTCGAGCGTCGAGGGAAGGTCGCCGGGATGCATTTTTTCAATCCCGTGCCCCTCATGCGTTTAGTCGAAGTGGTGCGAACACCGTTCACGACCGATACCACCTTCGAGGCTGTTTGGGAGCTCGCTCAGCGGTGCGGAAAGTCTCCGGTGGAGACGAGGGACACCCCGGGCTTTCTTTTTAATCGCCTGATCCTGCCGTATCTCAACGAGGCGATCTGGGCGGTCTACGAAGGGGTCGGCGGTATCGAGGAGATCGATCGCGCGATGATACTAGGTGGGAATATGCCTATCGGTCCGCTCTCTTTGCTCGACTTGATCGGGCTAGACGTCCAGCTCCACGCACTCTCGGCGATGAGGGATGAGACCGGGGACCCGAAGTATCGACCGTGCCCCTTGAACCGACAGATGGTGCGCGCTGGCTATCTGGGTCGAAAGACCGGTCGAGGATTTTACGAGTATGGACATGAGCAGCCGAGGGCAGTCGACCTGACCGTCTTCCGCTGCTCCTAGCGGAAGGAGTATCGAGATATGAAAGGGATGGAGAAAGCTCCCGGGCACGACGACCGCTTTCCGGACCTCATGCTGTGCTTTGAGGACGGGTTGGCGGTCATCATCTTCAACCGACCGAAGCAGCTGAACGCACTGAACAGCTCGCTTCTCCAACAGTTTGAACAGGCTCTAGATTTCGTGGAGTCGGATCCGAAGAATCGAGTGCTTCTGCTGACTGGGGCCGGGCCTAAAGCGTTCGTCGCGGGTGCGGATATCTCGGAACTGCGGGGGCTCTCGGTAGAGCAAGGCAAGAGAGCCAGCCGCCGAGGTCAGAGGCTGTTCAGCAGACTCGAGGAGAGCAGGCTCTTCACCATCGCTGGGCTCAACGGGTTCGCTCTAGGCGGTGGCCTCGAACTGGCACTCGCGTGCGATATGCGGATCATGGCTCACGAGGCGAAACTCGGACTGCCCGAAGTGGGACTCGGGATCATCCCCGGATACGGGGGGACCCAGCGGTTGACCAAGCTCGTCGGAGCGGGTCACGCTATGGAGATGATCGCTACCGGGCGGAAGATCGACGCCCAGTACGCTTGGAGGATCGGGCTGGTCAACCACGTGGTACCGACCGATCAGCTGTTGACTACCTGCCGAACGGTGGCCGGTGAGATTCTGGCGAACGCTCCTTTGGCGGTCACGAGCGTGAAGCGCGCGGTCCGGGCGTGCATGGAAGCGAAGGTGTCCTCGGAAGGGTACTCTTTCGAGACCATCGAGTTCGGAGAGCTGTGCGGGACCGACGACGTCGAAGAGGGCATGGCCGCATTTTTCGAAAAGCGAAAGCCTGAGTTTAAAGGGCGATAGCCCGAGGGCTATCCCCCCGGATTTTGACCAGAGAAAGGTAAGAGGAGAGCATGAATAAGTCCGATATCGTAGTGGTTGCGGGGGCGCGAACCCCCTTCGGGAAGTTTGGTGGGTCGTTCAAGGATATCTCCGCGACCGAGCTGGCGACCATCGCTTCCCGGGAAGCCCTCCGGCGAAGTACGGTGCCGGCTGAGGAGATCGACCACGTGATCTTCGGCAACGTCATGCAGACGGGACCCAACGCCTCTTACCTGGCCCGCCACGTAGGGTTGCGGTGCGAGGTGCCGATCCCGGTGCCGGCCTACACCGTGAACCGACTCTGCGGCTCGGGCTTTCAGGCGGTGATAAGCGGAGCGGTCGAGCTGATGCTCGGACACGCCGAAGAGGTGCTGGTCGGAGGGGTCGAGCAGATGAGCGGAACCCCCTTTCACGTCTACGGTCGATGGGGGATGAAGCTAGGCGAAACCCCCATGATCGACGCGCTCTCGGCGGGGCTGACCGATAACTACTGCGGGTGCCCTATGTCGGTGACGGCCGAGAACCTTGCCCGAGCCTACGGGATCACCCGGGAGGAGGCCGACGAGATCGCCTACCATTCCCACCTCTTAGCTCACGAGGCGTGGGAGGAGGGCTGGCTCGCCGATGAGGTCGTCGCCGTGGAGCTCCCGGGGAAGAGGGGGACGATCCGAGTGGAGCGCGACGAGCATATCCGCCCGGATACCAAGCTGGAGAAGCTAGCAAAGCTGCCTCCGCTGTTCGCCGGCGCGCAGATCACCGCCGGTAACAGCTCCGGGATCAACGATGGAGCCGCGGCCCTGGTGATGACCACAGCAGAGAGCGCAGCCAAAAGGGACGTCGAGCCGCTCGGGCGGATCGTCTCCTGGGGGATCAAGGGCGTGCAGCCGGACATCATGGGGATCGGGCCTGCACCAGCGGCCCGGGAGGCGCTCCAGAGAGCGGGTCTGGAGCTGACCGACATGGACTTGATCGAAGTGAATGAAGCTTTCGCTAGTCAGTATCTGGCGGTCGAGAAGGAGCTCGGTCTCCCCAGGGATATCGTGAACGTGAACGGTGGGGCGATCGCGATCGGTCACCCCCTCGGAGCCTCCGGCGCCCGACTCG
>CAZDLH010000449.1:0-3003 GCA_964505925.1 uncultured Burkholderiales bacterium | reverse complement strand
GTACCGCTCGGAGAAAACGGCGAGCGCAGCTAAGAGCAGTAGCGCCGGTCCGAGCTCCAGCGAGCCCAAGTGGCCGAGAGCAGCCCAGAGTAGGCAGGCTCCGGCGAGGACCACGAGATTTCGATAACGTCGCGCTTCGACTTCGGCATAGATTCGCTTCTCCATACTCTAGATTATGGTGGAGGGGGGCTCTCTTCGTGTTACGGTTCTGTTACCACCTCGGCCACCGCTAAAAGGAGAAAGGGAACTATACTCTGGTAGGGACCAGGCGGACCCCCCGGGCTCTCGACTAGCCTCGGACCCCGACCATACCATAGGGATGAACCCCTACTCCGCCACGTCGGAGCTACCTGAAAGGAGTCCTTATGACCTTAACGATGAACCGGGAACCCGACCTGAGCGCCCTGCTCCAAAACGACGGCACCTATCTCACAGTCTGCTTTCCGATCGATCGAGAAAACGCACAGAAGAACCGGATCAGGCTCAAGAACGGTGTCGCCTCCGCCCGCGAGCTGCTCGAAAAGAGAGGGGACGCCTCGGAGAGCAGCAAGATCTTAGAAACTCTACAAGCGGTGCAACAGCACGACGCTCTCCTGTCTCCGACCTACCCCGGGCTCGCGCTGCTCTTAAGCCTCGATGAGCCGGATCGTCTAGCCATCTTCCCCCTATGGCGCAAACCGAAAGTCATAGCGCGCCTCGAGTCCACCCCGCACCTGTTGCCGCTTCTCCGCAATCAGCCGCTTCACAGGGTTCTCGTGGTCCACCTGGCCGACAACGGTCCGAGCCTTCTCCGGGGTCATTTCGGCCACCTCGAAGCGGTCCCGCTGCCGGAGGACTGCCCATCGAGCCTCCAAGAGGTGATCCGCTTTGAACGGCAGGCCGGGCTCGACGGCAACGAGAGCTTTCGGGATCGTTCCAACGCCCAGACTGCGGGCACCATCCACGGAGAGGGTCCGGTCGAGAAGGTTCAGCACGAGTTCGAAGCCCGGTACCACCGCACGCTGGGAGAAGCCTTGACCCGACACATCCAAACCGACGAGCGAGTCCTGCTGGCCGGTGTCGAAGAGAACGTTTCTCTGTTCCGCAGCCTGAATAATGACCTACCGCACTTCGAGGTAGAGCTCCACGGCAACTTCGATGGAGCCGCCGACGAACTGAAAGTAAAGGCCCAGAAGCTGTTGGAGCGCCTGGAGAACGAAAGCTTGGCCCAGCAGCTTCAGACCGCGCAGACCCTCCCCCCCGAAGGGTTCGAAACAGAAGAGCCGCCAGCCCGGGAGGCGGCCCTGCAGAACCGCATCGCTACACTTTTTCTTAACGGGAACTCAGAGGACCTCGAGCGCCTCGAAGATCTCGCGGCAGAGGTTCTCAACGGCGGTGGAAAAGTCCACATCGTGGAGCAGCCGAGCTGGACCGAAGCGCTCTTAGCCACCTACCGCTGGTAGACCCCACCCCAGAAAAGAGCCACCCCCGAGGTTCCAGGGATGGCTCTTTTCTGCGCCCAAGCATCTCGCGTGCTACGGGCTTTTCTTTAGCTATCGCTTAACGGAAGAGAACGATCCCGTCGGGCTCTTCCAAGCCAGTCTCCGCACCGCTGATGGTGATGTCAGGCGCTTTTATGTTCACCAGTTCATCGAGTTCACTGGCTTTCTCGTAGATAAGGATCCGCTCCCCGGAGTAGTCGGTCACGAAGAGTCGATCCCTAACGGTGTCGTAGAAGGTGGTCCAGTAAGACGGGCCGTCTTCGTCTTCGTCTTCAGCTTCTCTTAGCTCGCGGATCACTAACGGCGAGGCAGGATTAGAGGCGTTGTCGATGATGCTAACCACGCTATCACCATAGCCGCTCAGCCAGAGCCGATCGTTTTTATAGTCGTAGCTACCACCGAAAAAGTTATTGTCCGACTCGAACTCCACCGCCTGGTGCTCCGTCGACGAGAGGTCTCCACCTTCAAGCGACGAGGCGTTACTGAAAACGTAGTACGTCCAGCCCCAGCTATCGCTCTCAAAACCATCCGCGTCCAAGGAGATGGCAAACAGGGTATCCCTTCTGGCATCCACCACCAACGCCTGGATAGAACCTGAAAACCCACTAATAGTCCGGGTGGGAAGCGCGTTGTTCGAAAGTTCGGTTGCCTTCTCGAAAACAGCTAGAGCAAAAATATCTTCGTACGCCTCGCCTTCTCCCGATGTGTAGGTTTCGAAAGCGACGTAAAGAACGTCCCGGCGCTCGTCGTAGGCTACATCCTCCACCCACGAGCTTTCCCCCACAGATAGGGTTAACGCAGGGGTCGCATCATCAACATTGGCCATCACCCCTTTGAAAAGGTGAACGTACGAATCCCCACCGTCGTAATGCCAGACCGAGCTATCGCCGACGGGGGCCAGACTCCAGTTGCTGTGTGTGTCTGTTCCAGAGTATTCGAAGAGCGGCGCTATATCGTTGTTGCCCGGCTGAAGCGTTAGTAGATCGTAAGTCAGGAAGCTGTCCGTGGAGTAGTCTCCCACCACGACGTACCGATACGGAGCCTCGACGAAGATCAGCGCACTGGTATCCGGTTCGAATCCAGGGGCGCTCGCGCTCAGAGCGAACTCCTCCGCCCCAGAGAGGGTCAGATCGTCGAAGGTAGCCACCCCATCCACGGCGGCCACGGTGACCGTGCCGCCGAGTTCAGCCAACTCAGGTGCGGAGGTTAGCGACAAGGTGACCTCCACTGGCTCGCTTACGAGCTCGCCGTTAGAGCCCCGGGCCTCCACCGTCACCACAGACGGGAAGACCTCGCCAGCGACTACGAACTCCGGAGTAGCACTGAACACCAAAAAGGAGCCGGTCGGCTCAGTGCCAACGAGAATCTCGGGACTGACCGCACTGTTAAAGACAGCGCTGGTCGCAGTCAGAACCGCTGGGCCCACGCTGTCGGCAGTGAAAACCAGCTCCGTGAAATCCGCCGAACCGTTACTCAGGGCCACTTGGACAGGCGAGTTAAGAAAGCGCGCACCGGCAGGGGT
>CAZDLH010000448.1:0-3010 GCA_964505925.1 uncultured Burkholderiales bacterium | reverse complement strand
TCAGGTGACGCTTGCGGTGGTCGAGCCACCGGTCCCAGTGTCGGATGGGGAATCCGTCGTAAGCGCTCACGTTGTCCTTCCGGTCCTTCTCGGCCTTCAGCGCTTCTCGGTTCTCCTCCACAGTGCTGACGCCCGGCGCCATCCAGACCTCGTAGGCCAACTGGCGACCGTCCGGACTCCAGACAGGGTTGGAGGCGCCTGAAGGCTGATCGGTCAGCCGGCGGGCTTCGCCGGGACGGTCGAGCTCCAGCAGGTAGATCTGGGGATGGTCATCCTTACCGCGCTTAGTAGAAAACGCGATGGCATCCCCTTTGGGGCTCCAAGCCAATCCGGACTCGGGCTCCGAAGTGTGGGTCAAGCGACGTGGAGGTTCGTTACCTGCGGCCGTGAGAAGCCAGAGGTCGCTGACCTGCCGCTCCCGGTCGTAGTCAGGCTCGGTCACCGAGACCACCGCGAACCGTCCGTCCGGACTCACGGAGACCCCACCCAGCCGAAGCGTCTCCCAGACGTCTCGATGCGTAGTAGGCCGACCATCAGCTAAGGTCGGTAGAGTTAGAAGTAGAAAAATAAGGAAAATAGCACGCATAGCCTCGCCTTCTTCCCGCTGGCTTTAGGTCCTTTGCTTGGCGCGGTTACGGCCGGCCACCTACGGCGCTCTGGGGACTTCCGCCCGAGGCGCTTCATCTATGCGTACCGTACCCTGGTGAATGATCTCGGTGGAGGTGCGGTCGACCTCCCCCTCGGCGGCTTCCTCCAGGTCCGACAGCCCTGCGGGCTCGGAGGTCGCTCCGCTCCGAACCGTGGCCTCGGGGTAGCCGCTCGGCTCCAAGGTCTCGGTCCCAGGCGCCGTAGGGTACTCCGGCTCCAGGTCGGAAACCGTCGATACATCCCGAAAACCCTCCGACTCCAAGCGCTCCTGCAGGCCTTCGAGGCCTCCGAGCGATGGAGTGGTCCCCGCCGACTCCAGCTCATCGGTATCCGAGGAGACCTCTTCGGTCCCGTCGGGGCCCTCGATCACTATGCGGACCACTTCCACCTTCGGCTCTTTCTCCAGGTAAGGGATGCCAGCCCCCCGCGCGGTGACCACTTCGGGATCTTTACGGGGATCGTCGTCTAAAGTGAGCTCGCTTCCGGAGCCTTCCGGCCGCTCGGACCCCACCGGCTGGCGCTCCACTCTGAGGGCAGGGTCGTCGGCCGCCTGTTGGACACCGCTACCGTGGAGCGCCGAGCCTCCAACGCTGGCACGGGGTACGCGTACTTCCTGGACCCGATGGAGCGGGCAGACCCGAGAAGCCACGTACTCTGTCCGGAACGTCTCGCGATAGGTCTTCTCGCAGTTGGAGTGCGCGAGATAGGTGCTATCCCAACACAGCTCGAGGGTGGTGGCAGTGCCGAGCCCCAGCCCAGTGAGCCCGGTCTGTCCCCCCGTCGCCTCAGCTGCTTTTTCCGCCACTCGGGAAAAGATCTCGGCCGGCAGCGAACCTCCGAAAACCCGCCCCATGGGTCGGTTATCGTCTCGGCCTAGCCACACTGCAATGGTGTGACTCGGGGTAAAGCCCACGAACCAAGCGTCGATGAAGTCGTCGGTAGTGCCCGTCTTGCCCGCCGCGAATCGCCCAGGGACCCGCGCCTGCGTTCCGGTCCCGCCTGCCACTACGCGCCCCAGCATCTCTACCATCACGGCCGCGGCCCCAGGGTCTAGGACCCGCTCGCTAGCGACCCCCCCCCGGTAGTCCTCGACGATCCCCCCCTCGGCGTCGGTGATGACCCGCACCGCCCGAGTCTCCTTGAGCATCCCTGCGTTGGGGAAGACCGAGAAGGCCCGCGCCATCTGCAGCGGCGAGACCTCACCGGCGCCGAGAGCCAAAGAAGGTACCGGGTCGAGCTCCGACTCAATGCCGAAGCGCCCGGCCAGATTGATCACCCGGGCAGGGGTCACGTGGGCTATCAGCTTCGCAGCCACCAGATTGCGGGAGAACTGTAGTCCGGTCCGCAGCGGGATGGGACCCATAAACTTCCCATCGGAGTTCTTCGGCTTCCACGGGTTCGTACTACCCGGCTGAAAGGTCGCTTCGGTGTCCGCGAGCTCTAGCTCCGGGCTCATCCCGGCCTCGAGTGCGGCCGCGAAGACGAAAACCTTGAAGGCGGAGCCGGGCTGGCGCACCGCTTGCCAAGCGCGATTGAACTGGTTGTCTTCGTTCCAGTCGAGACCCCCCACCATCGCCACCAGCTCTCCCGACTCGTTATCGAGGACCACCACCGCCCCCGTCTCAACACCGAGCCTGGCTCCCCGCTGGTGGACCACCTGGGCCAAAGCCTCCTCGGCGGCTCTTTGGATCTGCAGATCGAGACTCGTCACCACTCGGTAGCCCCCCCGCCGCAAGCGGTTCTCATGGAACTGTCCCGCCAGCTGGCGTAGCGCATAGGTGGTGAAGTAGGGGGCTTTGAGGAGCCCTTCGCCCATGATCGCGTCTTTCCGTTCGAAGGTGAACGCAGCCGCCTCAGCCGAGGCCTCCTCCGCTGTAGTAGCGGTGATGACCTCGGTGGAGACCATCGCTTGCAGGACCTCATCGGTCCTAGCCAGGGCGGCCTCTCGAGAATCGAACGGGGAGTAGGCTGTGGGAGCTTGGACCAGTCCCGCCAGCATCGCTGCCTCCCAGAGCGCTAGGTCGTCGGGGTTCTTCGAGAAGTAGGCGTTGGCCGCGGCATCGATACCGTAGGCCCCCGCTCCGAAGTAGACCTCATTGAGATACAGCTCTAAGATCTTCTCTTTACTGAGCTGGCGGTCGATCCTCCGGGCTAGGATCGCCTCCCGCACTTTGCGCGTGTAGGTCTGCTCATCGGATAGAAACAGTGCCCTAGCGAGCTGCATAGTGATGGTGCTAGCCCCCTGCTCGATGGTTCCAGAGGTGAGGTTGCCGTAGGCCGCCCGGAGAACCCCCCTATAGTCCAACCCGCTGTGTTCATAGAAGCGCTGGTCTTCTATCGCCACCAGAGCCGCCATCATCAG
>CAZDLH010000447.1:0-3011 GCA_964505925.1 uncultured Burkholderiales bacterium | reverse complement strand
GCTCACCGAGCTCGTCTTGGAGTTGGGGCAGCCCAGATTCCGCGCCAAACAGATCGTCCGCTGGGTCTACGGGCGCGGCGCGACCAGCTTTTCGGAGATGACGGATCTGTCGAAGGAGCTGCGGGAGCGCCTCGAATCCGAAGCCGTACTCCCCAGTCTAGCTCGGCGGCGCAAGTCGGAGAGCTCCCGGGGCGACGCCATCAAGATGCTCTTCGACCTCCCTAAGGGAGGCGAGGTCGAAACGGTGCTGATGCGCTATCCGGCCCAAGGCAAAAAGCCAGCCCGAAACGCGGTCTGCGTCTCTTCCCAGGTCGGCTGCGCGATGGGCTGCACCTTCTGCGCCTCTGGAGTCATGGGGCTAAAGCGCCATCTCACCTGCTGGGAGATCGTAGAACAGGTCCTACAGATGCAGCGGCTCCTGGAAGCCCGGAACGAACGGGTCTCCAATATCGTCTTCATGGGTCTGGGCGAACCTCTCCACAACTACGAAGAGGTGCTGCGCGCTATTCGGATCCTCCATCAGCCCGAAGGGCTCGGCATAGGTCTGCGCCACATCACGATCTCGACCTCCGGCTTGGTACCCCAGATGAGCCGCCTCAGCAAAGAGGAGTTGCCGGTCAGCCTGGCCATCAGTCTACACGCCGTGCGCGACTCCTTGCGCTCTCAGATCATGCCGGTCAACAAGCGATGGCCCGTACGGGAGCTCCTCGACGCTTGCCGCGAGTACGCCCTGAGCACCCGCCGTCGGATCACCTTCGAGTACCTGATGCTCGACGGCATCAACGACTCGCTAGAAGAGGCCCAAGAACTCGCCGAGCTACTCAAAGAGCGAGAGATCCCGAGCCTCGTAAACCTGATCCCTTGGAACCCCGTCAGCGGCGTACCCTACCGCAGAAGCCGCCCCGAAGCGATCCGAGCTTTCCAAGAGGTGCTCGAGAAAAGCGGACTGCGCTGCACCGTGAGACGCGAAAAGGGCGCCGATATCGACGCCGCTTGCGGACAGCTGAGGCTCCGGGACCTCCAGGAGCGCCAGGGCTCCGAGGCCGCCCCTAAGGCTTGACCTAAGGCCTGGTGGCCACCGGTTCGGGAGCGGTCAACCGCTCCCCGACCTGGACCCGCTTGCCGTTCCAGAACGAGGCGCCGTCCATCCAGCCTTTACCCGCTGGCTTCAGGCGCTGCAGGACGAGCGCTCCCGAACCGCAGGCCACCATCGGTCCCCGACCTTTGACGAAACCCAAAACCTGACCGGGCTGCCCGGATCCGCCCTCCTCGGCCAGACTGGCTTGGCCCACCTTAAGCGACTCACCGTTCGGCAGGTAGGTGACCGCCCCCGGCTCATCGGCCAGACCTCGAATCCGGTTACGAACGGCTTCGGCTGGCAGGCTCCAGTCGAGCTGGAGGTCTTCCTTCTTCAGCGGCTTGGTGTAGCCGCCCTCGGCTTCGGCTGGCTGAGGGGTTCGGGGCGGGTCTCCCCGTCGCAGGTATTCCAGCGTCTCCAGGAGTACCTCGGCTCCCATCAGAGCCATCCTCTCGGAGAGTTGGGTTCCGGTCTCATCCGAAGCCAACGGGGTTCGCCGAGTCACGATCAGGTCACCGGTGTCGTACCCTTCATCCATAAAGAAGGTGCAGACCCCGGTCTCCTCATCGCCGTTGAAGATGGCCGCTTGAAGCGGGATGGCCCCCCGGTAGCGAGGTAGCAAGGAGGGGTGTACGTTGATGCAGCCCCACTCGGGGAGATCCAGGATCTCCTTCGGGATCAGCTTAGCGTACGCCACCACCAAAATAACATCCGGCTTCAGCTCCCGCAGCCCTTGGATCACCGCTTCGTCTCGAATCCGATTCGGCTCGTGAACGGGGACACCCAACTCCAGCGCCCGCGCTTTTACCGCCGTGGGAACCAGCGTCTTCCCCCGCCTGCCCCTGGCCTTATCCGGCTGGGTGTAGACCGCCAGCAGTTCGGTTTCGCGATGGACCGCCTCTAGGGATGCCACTGCGAATTCGGGACTCCCCATGAAAACCGTTCTCACTCTGGCTGTTCCTCTTCTTCCTCGTCGTCCTGGTCGTCTTCGTCGTCTTCGTCATCTTCCGGATGGTCGCGCTCGATGGCCGCAGCGTCGATCAGATCCCTGGCCAGGTCGGTAAAGAGCCGGCCATCGAGATGGTCGAGCTCGTGCTGGAAGACCACGGAGAGCAGGCCGTTCGCCTCGTACACCTTCGGCTCTCCGTGCTCGTCGAGAGCCTTGACGACCACCTTCGTCCAGCGCTCCACCTCTCCGAAGATCCCCGGGATCGACAGACACCCCTCGGAACCGAAGCTTCTCCCCTCGCGATCGACGATCCGGGGGTTTACTAAGCGCAGAGGCCCGTCCCCGGCATCCACCACGCAGACCCGGCGGGAAACGCCGATCTGAGGTCCGGCCAGGCCGATCCCGTTGGCCGCGTACATCGTCTCGACCATATCGTCGAGGAGCCGTTTGAGCGGTTTGTCCACCGAATCGATCTTATCGGCCTTACGCCGGAGCACGGCCTCTCCAACGTATTTCAGGGGCAAGATAGCCAAAGCGGGTCTACTTCCCTTCCTCGGCCTCTTCGATCTCGTCGTGCTCGACCATCACCGAACCGCTCAAGTTGTTGAACGAATAGTTATAGTAGACGGCGTCAGGCTCGAACTCGATCACCGAACCTTTCTTCATCAGAGGGAGCCGCCTGGTCCACTCCTGGACCACGTCTCCATCCAGGTTCTTCAGCTGAAGGTGGATCACCACGTTCTTTAGGTCGTCGGTGGGCGAGCTGTTCTGGACTTTGGTCGAGATCCGGATCTCCGCTTGCGGACTGGGATTTCCGTAGCCGGAGTCCATGAACTCAAAGTCTACGATCTTGATCGGGCTATCCTTGCTCTGGCCATCGGTCTGAACCCGTTTCGCCCAGACCGGTGCCGAGACTAGTGAAAGGACCAAAAGAGCGATGGTCGCTCTCGTTAAGTTCCGAAAAAGCATGCGTTGTCTCCTTAG
>CAZDLH010000446.1:0-3016 GCA_964505925.1 uncultured Burkholderiales bacterium | reverse complement strand
GCGGGCTTCACGTCCCGGTGGATCACACCCCGAGAGTGGGCGTAGGCCAGGCCCTCGGCGATCTGCATCGCCAGCTCCAAGATCTGGGGCCACAGGCCGGGCTTGATGTGGCCGTCATCGATCCACTGCTTCAGCGAGCCGCCGGTCAGGTAGTCGAGAAAAAGCGACGGCAGCCCGGAGATATCCTTGACGAACCAGCACTGCACGATGTGGGGGTGGACGCCCAGATCGATCCAGGTCTCGGCCTCCCGCAGGAAGCGCTCTCGGGCGGTGGGCGACTCCACCAGCGCCGGTCGGGGCATCTTCACCGCCAGATCGCGGTTCCACTCGCGGTGGTGAACCCGCCATACCACCCCCATACCGCCTTCCCCTACCATCTCTAGCACTTCCAGGTTGCCGTCGATCACCTCGCCTGGCTGCCACTCGGGAAAGGAGGCCGTGGGGGAATCTTCGAGGGGGATATCGAGATCGCCGCTGGTGTCGGATTTAAGGAGCACCGGTCTCGGCCTCCTGGGGTCTCGGATGCCCGCACGCCGGGGCCCTCGCCGGCAGAGCTCCCCAGCCCTGGGGGAGACGGTGCCGGCGGCCGGCGTACGGCGAGGCTAGATCCGCCCGAGTCGAGCGATCTGGGCCGGCCCCCTCAGCGGCAGAGGGATAGCTTAAAGCGGAGCTTGCGAACAACGAGATCACTTGGGAGTCGCCGCTGGTTCTACCAGGGGAACCTCATCCAGATCTGATGCTCCAGGGCGAAGTCCAAAGAGGTCTCGAGATAGTCTTTGAACTGCTGGAGGAAGGCGTCGGCCTCGTAGGCTTTGGCCGGGGATTCGCTACCGATCAGCCACCACAGTAGGAGGTTGGCCGGGGCTTGGCGATCCCGGCGTCCGTCGGGCGTGCGGTGGTGCAGGGTCTGGGTGACCAGGTCTACCCGCTCGAGCTCCCGGGGGGTCAGCAGCATCAGGGTGGCCATCCGGCATAGCAGCAGCCCCAGCTCTTCTTCGCCGGAGGACTTCACGATGCCCCGGTACAGATAGGCGATCCCGAAGCAGGCGAAGGCTTTGGGCGCCTCGTGGTGGCGTACCCGGACCGGGCCGGCTCGCTCCACCTGGGCTTGGAAAGCGTCGACGGTTCTGGGCGACTGGGTCAGGAAGGCCAACAGCGCCAGGCTGGTGGGCAGAGCGTGCAGGTAGCGCTGCCCCATCTCGTCACCAGCGCCGAAGCGGGCCAGCGCTTGGCGAGCTTCGGGCATGCCCATCAGGCGCTGCTCTAAAGATAGGCGCTTCTGTTCGAACGACTCTAGAAAAGCTTCGGTCATCGTCCGGGCTTCGACGGTACGGGGGGCTGCTCCTCGCGTACCGAAGCCACCGCGGTACTAAGATAGAGCCGGGCCCTATCATGGTTCTTTCAGGGCCTTGCAGTATCTTGAAGGGGTGAAGATTGTAAGCGCCATCCGAAACTACACGCAGCCCCGAATCGATCGAGCCAAGGGCGTGGACACCAGTGGGGACATCCCGGAGCTACGCCCCGGAGCGGGCGTACTGGCCGGAGGCATCCAGGGCTATCTGCTGGACGGTATCTCCGGTGCGGCCGGCGGTGTGGTGGGTTCTTACGCGGGCATCGCGGCCAAGAACAAGACCCAGAGCATGCTGGTGGGAGCGGCCGTCGGAACCTCCGCTGGGGCCCTCACCTCCACCGCCCTTTCGGCGGGTCTAGAGATGGCCTTCACTGGCGGGGTGAGCCCTCAGCTGATGGCGATGTCGGCTTTTGCCGGAGGGGTCAGCGGACTGGCGGGAACCCTCTCGTCGACGACCGGTGGTAACGGGGTGCTCACCGGCGGTATTCAAGGTTTTGTCGGGAACCGGGCCTCGGGTATGACGGCCGGCTCCCTGGGCGCCTTCGCCGGCGCCGAAGTGGGCAAACTGACAGGCTCGACCACGGCGGCGCTGCTGGCCGGGTCCAGCACCGGGGCCGCCCTCGGTGTGGGCACTACGGCCGGACTGGTGAGCATACTGGGCGGTCGGACCGATTCGGCGATGCTGGTCGGGTCGGCGGTGCTCGGGGGCCTGGCCGGAGCGGTGGGTACGCTTTCGGCGAGCCGCCGGGCGGCGCCCCAAGACGGCGCTTACGGAGGCATGGCCGCAGGTATGGCCGCCGGCTCGATCGTCGGGAACCCGGCTCTGGGCGTAGCCACCGCGGCAGCCGGAAGTTTCGCTTCCCGGGCCAACACCACGGCCGGGCAGGTGATGCTCGGGGTGGCCGGCGGGGCGGCCACCGGCGCCCTGGTGGGAAGCCTGCAGGGTCCGGCAGGTATCTTGACCGGCGCTCTGGCCGGTGCGGTCGCCGCTCCGGTCGGCGCGGTAGTGGGGACCACTAGCCGTCAGGTGATGCGGAACGCCCAGGTGGACTTGGTGGACAAGATCAACAGCAAGTACGTGGACCCGTATCTAGAAAAGAAAGAGTTGAGCCGCGGTCAGAAGCTGGCCGTGGGGGCCGCCGCTGGCGGGCTGATGCTGGGCACCACCGGCATGGTGGCCGGCTGGAAAGGCGTGGCCGCGATGGGCACCGTGGGAGCCGCTGCGGGGGCCTTTCAGACCGACCGCATGATCGCTAAAGCTAAAGAGCATCGGGATTCGGTCAGCAACGCTTCGACCCACTCCCGACCCTCCGAGGTCTTCGCCGACGTGCTCGCAGCCCAGTCGCGCATCAGCGCTGGGGCCTAGACCCCAGCGCCGATCCCGGGGCGGTCAGTCGCGATGGCGGCGGTAGCGCTTGTTGCGCCGACCTCCGCTGTTACCGTGGCTCGAGCCGGAGCTCGAGCTCGAGTTCGAGCTCGAGCGATCTCGATCCCGGTCTCTATCCCGATCCCGATCCCGATCTCGTCCTCGATCGCCGCCTTCGTGGCTACGGCCGGCGTAGAGGGATTCGGGGAACTCCTCCATGTCGTTGAGTTCGGAGCGTCGGGCGTTCAGGTAGATGCCGCGGTGCAGCACCTCTTTGACTCGAGCGATCGGGATCATGG
>CAZDLH010000445.1:0-3018 GCA_964505925.1 uncultured Burkholderiales bacterium | reverse complement strand
GGTCGACTGGGAGCTCATCGTGGTGGACGACGCCTCCGCCGAGCCTCCCGATGAGCTCTATCGCGAGCTCGAGAAACAGGGGCACTCGGTCCTTCGACAGGGGGAGCGCACGGGGCCAGGTCCGGCTCGCAATCGGGGAGCCGCTCAGGCTCGGGGGCGATATCTGGCCTTTCTAGACTCCGACGATCACTGGCTCCCGGGCAAACTGGGCAGGCAGCTGGAGGCCCTCAAAGAGTCCGGCCTCCGGATCGGGCAGGTCGAGGAGCTCTGGTATCGGAATGGGCGCCGAGTCGAGCCCCTCAAGATCCACCGCATGGAGGCGGGGGACCTCTACGAGCGTTCTCTGAAAGCCGTCTGCGTGTCGCCATCCTCGGTGCTCCTAGAAAGTGCGCTCTTCTTCGAGCTCGGCGGCTTCGACCCGGAGCTCTTCGTCTGCGAAGACTACGACCTGTGGCTCAAGATCGCGGCTCTAGAGCCGTTTCACCTGCTGACCGAGCCGCTGGTGGTCAAACACGGCGGCCACCCCGATCAGCTTTCGAAAGCGCTGCCGGCGATGGATCGATTCCGCATCCTGGCCCTGGTGAAGGGCTTCGCCACCGGACTCTTCGACGAGCGTCCGGAGCCGGCTCTCGAAGAGCTCCAGCGCAAGCTCGAGATCCTGCGCGCCGGGGCGGTCAAGCGGGAACGCCCGGAAGTGCTGTCGGCTCTAGAATGCTTGGAGGGGGCAGCGGACCAGCACCTGTGGGACGAGGCTCTAGAGGCCGCTCGGGCCCTGGTCGACTGTTGGGAGACGACCCCCTCTACCAGATCTCGAAGCTGATGTTGACCTCGGCCCCGCCCCGCGTCGTGCCGACCACCACGTGGTATTCACCGCTACTGGGAAGAACGCTGTACCACACCTGCCGACCGTCTTTGGCGTACGATGGCTCGAGGGGGCCGATGCCGGGAGCGATCACATCGAAGGTGGCGTTGCTCTCGATGGAGCTGCAGACGATCCTCATCCGCTGGCCGGCGCGGGCGCCCAACAGGTAGGTCATGGTTTCCCCTCGGGCGATGCCGTCGACCAAGGTGGTGCCGACCGCTCCGGCCGGGAACTGCACGTGTCTGGTGCGGTGTGCTTGACTCAGGGACGGTATGGCCAGAAGGCCGAGAAGAAGCAGAACGAGGATGAACTTTTTCATCCGGAGAGCGTTCTATAAGAGTGGAGGGATCGCCTGGTGGCCGGCCGTCTTTTTGCGCATCGGTGTAGGCCTTCGAACGCCGATGTAGGATCCCGGCGGTCCCCGACAGAAAGCCACGAACGATCGCAGCCCGATGCCTCGAAGCGACGGCCCCGGACGGCTGCTTAGAAAGTTGAGAAACGATTCATGAAACCTTATCGCGACACCTACATCGCTGCAGTCTCGCTCACCCCGTTTTTGGGTAAGGGGCACCCCGATTTTATCTGGAAAGGGCATCCGGAGTTCGGCCAGAGGGAGAACCCGGACCTGGAGGGCTTCCTGACGCTGGCTTTGACCGAGCTGTTCGGTTCGGGCTTCGACCCGAAGCTGGTGACCCGCGGCTACGTCGGCAACTTCGCCGGGGAGCTGTTCAACAGCCAGGGGCATCTGGGCGCTCTGGTCTCCAGGGCCATACCCGAGCTGGCTGGGGTGGGGGTGGGTCGAACCGAGGCCGCGTGCGCCTCCGGAGGGATCGCACTGATGAGCGCGGCCGAAGCGATCTGCGCTGGCCACGATGTGGTACTGGTCGCAGGTGCCGAGAGTCAGACCACGGTGCGCGCTAGGGAGGGTGCGGACTATCTCGCCCGGGCGGCTCACTACACCGAAGAGCGGTCCATCGATGAGTTCACCTTCCCCGCTCTGTTCGCGCGTCGGATCAAAGCTTACCACGAGGCTTACGGCCTACCTCTCGAAGAGCTGGCCCATTTCACGATGAAGGCGATGGAGAACGCCCGGCGCAATCCGCTGGCTCATATGACGGCCAACGATTGGACCTTCGAGAGGGCCGCTTCGGGGGGGGATAGCAACCCTCAGTTTCTAGCCAACGAGGAGCTCAAGCCTTACCTCAAGGTCTCCGACTGCAGTCAGGTGACCGACGGCGGAGCGGCACTGTTGCTGGCCTCCGGAGAAGGGCTGAGCAAGTTGGGGGTGGACCCGAACGACGCGATACAGCTCCGCAGCTATCACCTGGCGACCAATCCGTTGGGGCGCATCGAAGACCCGCTGCGCATGGACAGCGCGGCCGCCGCATTCAGCCGAACCTTCGAGGATGCGAATCTCAGGCTCCAGGACGTGCGGGTGGCGGAGGTCCACGACTGCTTCACCATCGCCGAACTGCTGATGATGGAGGCGATGGGGCTACAGGAGCCCGGTCGAGGGATCGAGGCGGTCAAGTCCGGGACCACCCACCTGACCGGGGCCTTGCCGGTGAACACCGGTGGGGGGCTGGTGGGTTTCGGCCATCCGGTGGGTGCTACCGGGGTCAAGCAGGCCGTCGAGATCTTTCGACAGATGAAAGGCCTGTGCGGAGACTATCAGCTTCCGTCCGCTCCCGGTGTGGGAGTGATGGCCAATATGGGAGGCGACGACCGGACCTGTTTTTGTGCCCTCTTCGAGAACGTGAGCTAGTCGAATGGAGCCTTCGAATCCGGCTGAGCTACGCCGGGAAGGGGTGGAGTGGCGCTCCTGGGGAGAGGGTCTCGACAGCGGCCCGCTGGAGCAGATGGAGAACGCCTGTCGACTTCCGATCTCGGTTCGCGGCGCCCTGATGCCGGACGCGCATCTAGGGTACGGCCTCCCTATCGGCGGGGTGCTGGCCACCGAAGGGGCGGTCATCCCGTACGCTGTGGGGGTGGATATCGCGTGCCGCATGAAGCTGAGCGTACTCGATATGCCTCTTTCATCGCTTCAAAAGAATGGGGAGCGACTGGCCGAGGCCCTGGAGAAGCAGACCCGCTTCGGCGTGGGCGCTTCCTTCGAGCGCCCCCGGACGCATCCGGTGCTCGTCGAGGACTGGAGA
>CAZDLH010000444.1:0-3022 GCA_964505925.1 uncultured Burkholderiales bacterium | reverse complement strand
TAGCTTCTAGCGTTTTGTCCGATCACGGATGCATCCGGTGGTAAAAAGTACACCTGCGAGCAAGCAGAGCACTAGGCTTGAGATTTTCGTCTTCATGAAAACCCTCCAAATTGTGTTGTTCAGACCTTCGATCTGTGGCGGGGACCTTCTCCTTGATCTAGGAATCCCCTCCGTTTTCGAAAGGAACCCAAAAATCGGCTACAACATCTTTTCGATCTGCTGTTTGATGTGGTTTGGGGGCTGGAGTCCGGCCTCGGTGGCCACTGGGCTTCCGCTGTTAAAGTAGACCAGGGTGGGGAGGCCGCGGACCCCTAGCTTGGAGGCCCATCTCTGCTCTTCGTCGGTGTTGAGTTTGACGAACTTCACTCGGCCGGCGTAGCTTGCGGCCAGCTCATCGAGGATGGGGGCCAGTCGCTGGCACGGGGGGCACCAGGTGGCGAAGAAATCGACCACCACGGGGGTGCTGGACTGCACCACCTCGCCTTCGAAATCTTGATCCGTGATCTGCTGTACGTTTGCCATGATGAACCTCTTCTCTTTACTGCTCGTATTTCTCGGGTTGAACTACCGGGGTGCCGAACGGGTTTCTCCGATATCCACGCCCCCTTCCTTAGCCGCCGTTGAACCCCCTCCGCCGGATACTGGACGGGTCCAGGATGGGGAATCGCTCCACCTCCTGGAGGGCCACCTCGACGGCGCGCTCGAGCTGAGGGTCCCGGCCGTCGCGCCAGTCCTGGGGTCGCAGTTCGACGAGCTCATCGGGATCGGTGCCGTAGTTCTCCACCCCCCAGCCCACGTCGTCGAACCAGAAGGCGAACTCCGGCTGGGTGGTGACGGTCCCGTCCACCAGTGTGTGGCGCGGCCAGATGCCGATGGTGCCCCCCCAGGTGCGCTTGCCCAGTAGGGGTCCGAGCCCCATCAGCTTAAAGCAGTGACTGAAGATGTCGCCGTCGGAGCCGGCCTGCTCGTTGGTCAGCGCCACCAGCGGTCCGGCCGGCGACTCTTGAGGGTACGGGATCGGCTCCCCCCAGCGCTGTACGTCGAAGCCGATGCGCCGCCGGGCCAGCTTCTCCAGCAGGAGTTGGGAGACGTTGCCCCCGCCGTTGTACCGAACGTCTACGACCAGCCCGTCGCGCTCGATCTCGCTGTAGTAGTGCCTATGAAACTCGGCGTAGCCGTCGGGACCCATATTGGGGATGTGAAGGTAGCCGAGCTTGCCCTGCGAGCGCTGATGGACGAACCGCTTGTTCGACTCCACCCACTGGCGGTACCGGATGGGCGTCTCCCGCTTTAGCGCCTTCACCCAGATCACTTCCGGCTCGAGCTCCGCGGTTTCGCAGGTTTCGGAGGTTTCGGAGGGCTCCTCGGTAGACACCGGGCGGGCGGAAGCGCTCCGCAACACCTTGAGCTCCACCCTCTGATCGGCCTGATTCACCAGAAACTTCTCCGGCGGGTTCCGATGGTCCAAGCGCTGACCGTTCACCTCCAGCAGCAGGTCGCCGGCCTCTAGGGGGTGGTGGAGCAAGCGGAGCGGCGAGGTGCGGTCTTCGCTCCACGGATCCCCCTCGGCGATCTCCTGGATGCGGTAGCCGTCGGCGTCGGCATCCCAGACGACGGTGGCGGCAAGTTTCCCTTGGGCGTAGTGGGGACCGGGCTGATAGTCGCCACCGTACTCGTAGGCGTGGGAGGTGCCTAGCTCCCCTTGGAACTCCCACATCAAGTCCGAGAATTCGTTGCGGGTGGACAGCCGCTCCAAGAGCGGTTGATAGCGCGCCAGAACGCGCTCCCAGTCCACCGACGACATCTCCGGGTCCCAGAAGTGATCCCTCATGAGGCGCCAGGCCTCGCGCAGCATCTGACGCCACTCGGTCAAGGGCTTCACCGAAACTTTGATCCGGCTGAGCTCGAGCCAGCCGCTGTCTCGGCCCGGCGAGCGGTCTTGGCCGCCGTTGCCTAGGCTCGCCGCTTTCAGGACCCGCAGGGAGCTTCCGCTTCGGTACAGCAGCACCGACCGGTCCAGGTTGGTCGTGAACCCGGAGACGGCTTTGAGGGGTAGGCTGCTCTCCAGCTTCTTAAAGTCGTAAACCCCGATCATCGCCGACGGCCCTTCGGGCGGCCCGTCGGTGTTCAAAGTAGGCCGGACCGGCGAGATGCCGTAGGCCACTTTCCCTTTCAGACCGACGACCCCGAAGTAGCGGCCCTCGTCCACGGGGAAGGCCCGGACCCGTCGCTCGATGTGCTGGAGATCGACGATCATCGTCTTGGTCTTCTTCTTTGAAGGGGTCTCGGTTTCGGATTTCGCCGGGGCCTCCGGATCGAGCTTTGAGGTCTCTTCGGGCTGGCTGTCCTGGACGGCTGCCGCCGGGGGTGAACCCTTCTTCGACTCTTTCTCTTTCTTCTTTTTGGCTTCGTCGCGCTCTTCTTGGAAGGCCGAAGGCAGAGCGGGCGGATCTTCGCCGGGGGCCCGAGGGCGAGCCAGAAACGGGTCGGGCTGATCCTCTTGCAGGGTGATGAGATACGGGCGGCACGCTTTCGGGAAGCTCAGTTCGAAGAACAGGTTGTCCCGCACCGGGTTGAAGTCGCGGCAGCTCAAGAAGTAGAGATAGCGGCCCTCCGGGTCGAAGTCTGGCGCCCAGTCTCGGAAGGCGGCCTGGGTCACGGCGACCGGTTCTCGGGACTTCCAAGACCACAAGAAGATCCGGCTATCCTGTTTTGAGACGGACTCGGAGTAGGCCAGCCAGTGGCCGCCGGGAGACCAGTCGGCGCCACCTATGCGGCTGTAGCGGTCCCGGGTGACCAGGACGAGCTCCGGCTCTCGGGACTCCTCTTCGTCCCCCTCATCCCGGGGCTCGGGGTCGCCGTTCTCGGAGGGGCTCGGCTCGGCTTCGGCGCCCGGCTCTAGAGAGTCCTCGCCCTCCTCATGAAGCTCCTCCTCGGAGACCGGCTTGGGTAACGACAGCCCGTACAGTTCAAGGCGGTGGTTGGTAAACAAGAGCTTCTCACCGAAGGGGGAAAGCCCGAT
>CAZDLH010000443.1:0-3026 GCA_964505925.1 uncultured Burkholderiales bacterium | reverse complement strand
TGAGGCCTATCTGGCCGAGCAGATCGCGCTTTGGGCTCCGATCATCGAAGCCGCCGAACCGACCCGGGAGAGCCTCCCGGCAGTCGAACCGGCCGGGTCCGAGGCTTCCGGGGGGAACGTGTGCTCCACCTGCGGTGCGGTCAACGCTCCTGGAGAGAACTACTGCGAGGACTGCGGCGCTGCTCTGTCCGAGGCCGATGCGCCGCCCCCCATTCCGGCCCCATCCATCGGGGATACGCCGCCGCCTATAGCTGCGCCCCCCCTCCACCAACCCAGCGCTGCTCCCGAGGCCCACGTCGGGAAGCCCCGTCTCGAGGCCGTCGATAGCGGGGAGACCTTTCTGCTCAGCAAGGACGAGAACGCTGTCGGTCGGCGCTCCCCCGTGGACGGTATCTTTCCGGAGGTCGACCTGACCGAAGCCGACCGCGATAGCTACATCTCGCGTCGCCATGGGCGGGTCTTGATGAGCGAGCAAGGACCCGTCTACGAAGATCTCGGCTCCTCCAACGGCTCGTTCCATAACGGCCACCGACTCCAGCAAGGGGTTCAGGCCCAGCTCCGAGATGGGGACCGACTCCGCCTCGGACGGACCGAACTCGTCTTCCGCGCCTCCTAAAGGGGGCGATGACACCCAGGGTCGAAGCGACTATCGACCCCCATTCCGTAGCGAAGGAGAACCCCCCCCCGATGGACCGCGACATGCTCAACAACATCAAAGGCGGCCTCGGCTTAGCCGGCCGGCTGGTGGGACGCTCCTTCGATGAGGTCACCAAAGCTATCGGCAAGGGTGAGGAAGGAGCCGAAGGCGGCGAGAGCGGACTCTACTTCGCTGCCGGACATCCGGTGATGTCGGCTCGCCCTCGCCTCGGATTCCTAGAGCCGCAACTCGCGCAACGCTTCAACATCAACTTCCTAAAAGGGCTCACCATGAGCGGGAGCGAGCGTGCATTCGTCGAGGCGCTCCGCTTTCTGGTAGCCCACCAGTTTCGAGATTCGGTAGCGCGCTTAACCGAAGCCACCGGCTCGTCCCGGGACGCCAAAGTAGGACTGACCGACGCCTTCTTCACCCTCGGAGCAATGCGCGTTCACCGGGGTGAGTATCGCGATGCGGTGGGCGCACTCAAGACGGGTCTGCTGGCCCAGCAAGGGCTCGGCAAGACGCTATCGCGCTATCTGCCCAGCTTCCATATAGCCGTACCGCTGACTCCGACCAGTCACTTCTGCCTCTTCCCGGACCTGGTCGGTCTAAATCTTCTGTTGGCTTTGGCCCAGTTCCACGATGGGCACCCGGAGGAGGCGGTGGAGACCCTAGAGCAGCTGATGGGTCTGATGCCCGGCGAACCCCACGCTCTGTTTTTCCTGAACCTCTATCGGTGCGCCTTGAGCCGCCCCCGAGACATCTTCGATTCGCTCCAGAAGCTCCTACCGGACTCCAACCTGCAGATCGCCTGTATGATCATGCTCGGGACGGCCTGCGCGGACCTCAACGATCCCATGACGGCTCGGGAGGTCTACCGCAAAGCCTTGGCTCGGGAGGGGACCGACCCGGTCCTGGCCTGCGATCTCCGCTTCGCCTTGGCCGAATCGTTGGACCACGAGGGTTGGACCGAGGACGCTCGCCAAGAGCTGCAGCTCATCCACGAGTCTTACCCCGACTTTCAGCCTCTCTTCGAACGGTTCTCGGTCGTCCGCGAGAGTCGGCACAGCTTCGGCCGCACCGCCGGGGGCCCGAAACCCACTCCCAGTGAGACCAAGAACACTTCCGCGCTCCCCGTGGAGCCCGAGGACTCGGGCGCAGAACCCGAAGCCGAGAGCCCAGCGAGCGCGCAGACGACCGAGCGCAGCGCTCCCCCAGCCGAAGACCCCCCCACACTCCTGGTCTCCCACGACGGCAAAAAGACCATCAAGCTCGATCGGCCATCGCTGACCATCGGCCGAGAAGAGGGAGACATCGTGCTCGGGGGTGACACCGCCGCTTCTCGCTTGCACGCCCAACTTACCATCGAAAGTGGGGGCGTCTTCGTGGAAGATCTCGGCTCCACGAACGGCACCTGGGTGAACTCCCACCGGGTCGGGCGCAAAGTCGCGCTGCGCCGAGGTGACTGGCTGCAGGTCGGTGAGAGCACCTTCCAACTTCGGTGATCTCCGGCCGCGGGTGGATTAGAACGTGAAGACCTTAGCCGCCCTGGGGATCCTATGGACGGCCGGGCTCATCACGGTGGTGACCGAAACGTTCACCCACCTCATCGTGGGCCGGAGCCCTGCTCGAGCTTTCCGGGAGTTTCTCCTGGGTAGCGCTCTGTTTTGCGCGACGGCCTTCGGATGGGGCGTCGCGTGCTGGTTCGGGTTGGACTGGAGCGGCTACAGCTACCAGCCGCGCGAGTTCATCGAACTTCTGGGGCTCGCGCACTTCCCTCTGTTGGTCTATCCGCTCACCATCTTCCCTACCTTGGGGTACCGCCTCGAGCAGCTCTTGCGCCTCGCCGTTTACGGGATCCTGGTCCTGCTGCTCACCTGGAGTGGGGAGGCTCCGCTCGCCACCGTAGCGGCGGTCGCTTTCCCCGGCTGGATCGCGCACTTCTTACTGCTGGAGTTCCGCCTCGCCCGCCAGGCCCAGGAGAGCTGATCGATGCTAGGCGTGCTCTTTCTACTTCTGCTGCTGCCGCTTCTGTTCGCACCTTTGGAGACCGCAGGCTGGTGGGCCCAGCAGAAGAGTAGAGCGGCACCACACCGGAGGACCGCAGCCATCCCCTCCCCCGCCCAGCGGCCCGGCCACCTCGCCCAACTGGTCTATTTCACAGGCGTGGCGGGCTACTCCGGGGATTTCCTAGCCCGCCGCGAGGAGGCGCTCTTGCAACGCCTCGGCGAGCGGTTTCCCGAGCTCGCGGTCCACTCGGACACGTTCCCCTATTCGGTGAACAACAACCCGCTCCACGGGGAACGCCTGTTCGCCTGGCTGTGGCGGTACCTTCATCGTCGGCGACTCAAGCTGCCCAACTCCGTCTTCGATGTCCTGATCGTGGTTC
>CAZDLH010000442.1:0-3027 GCA_964505925.1 uncultured Burkholderiales bacterium | reverse complement strand
ATGACCCATGCGCACTGGTTAGAATTTCAAGAGAAGATCGAGTTTGCGTTGCTCACTCAGCGCTGGTCCATGCTTCCGCTGCACTGGCTCGACGGTGAGCCTCCCGCTGAGCTCGAGGAGCTGGAACTCCAGCTTTTTCAGGACTTGATCCAGCTGCGGGAAGCGGACGCCGGGCCTGAAGAGATCGTCCAACGGTGTCGGAAAGCTCGGAGTGAAGCCGCCCAAAAGGTCCTCGTTATGGACCCGGATCTCTGTCCTCCGGGCTGTCGGGTGGAGCTTTCCCTCTTGGACCTCGAAGCCCCCGGAGAGGGAGACTGCCTCATCACTGTGGGGAGTTGGGACCGCGTGGGTCACGCTTTGGCCGAACTCGCTGAAGCCGGAACGGTTTCGGATAACCCTAGTGAGAACCCGCTGCGCAAGGAGCCGGGCTCTTTGAACTATCGGCACCTTCTGATCTTTCCGGAGCGAGGGTCTCCGACGCCTCGAGCCTTTCGCCATCTATGCGAGAAGACTCTGCGGCAGGCGCGGGTCCTGGGGGGCCGCCGGATGACGGTTACCCACCTGCATCTACCTCAGCCGGGACTCCCGGACCGCTTCGCGGCAGCGGAGCTGGTCTCCGCAGTCCGGCAGATGATGAGAGACAACCCTAGCGGGGTGGGACTGACGGTTCGCATTTCGCCCTTCCCTAGGCGTGTCTTCGAGGACTACCTGCACTGGTTTCGATCCCTCAAGGAGCTGTATAGCCCGGTCCCATCTTCGGTCCCGGCCACCTCTGGGCAGACGCGCCGCCTCCCGGAGCAGCCCGAGTACGGTTCGCAGGGGCAGGCGGAGGGCCCGGCGGCCTGGCAGCCTAGCGAAGCTCTCAAAGCCATCGCAGAACGGACCAGCGGGCTAGCCCAAGAAGCGGGCCAGCACCTGAGTCGGTGGCTGAGTGGAGGGCCTGGAGCCTCACCCCTTCCGCCGAGAAGGCGACCGAGTTTCCAGCAGCAGCGCGCGCTGAACCTCCTCTATCTGCGGCAGCGAAAGGAGGCCGATCAGTGCCTTCTTTACGACCGGGAGGAGGGGCCGCCCGAAGTCACGGTCTATCTCCAGTATATGCTCCAAGCTCTTCCGCTCGAAGGCCCGGACGCCGAGCTAGAGGAAGGCCTTCGAGAGGCGTTGAGCGAGCGGCTCATCGAGGTGTCCGAAGCGCTGAGGCCCGAGGACCCGTTAGCCCTCTACTACCGGCTAGCGGCCTTCCGTCTCAATGTCTACTTCGAGGATGCCGAAGCCCTCTCCATGCAGAGGGAGGCGCTCTTGGCCGGAGCGGCGGCCTGGGGCGACGGCCCCTTGGAGCGTTTTCTTGAAGGGCTGGGGGAGGAGCCTCCGGAGACTTGGAAAAGTGGCGAGCTTTTCGGGTACATACCCGTCTTTCCCAGTCTCACTAAGGTGGCACCGGGAAGCGCTTCTTTGAATCAACAGGAGTCAACTGGAGATACCCATGTCTAAAGAGTCTGACCTAGAGGTCCGCATCGCCCAACTCGAAGCCCAGAACGAGGCGATAAAGAGGGTGGGGACCATTTTCGTAGTTTTCATTTTGATCGCTGCGACTCTCACCGTTTTTCAGTTTCATCAGTTTTCCGCAGCGGTCCATACGGAGACCCTCCAGCTGGAGCAGGACGGAAGGCCCAAAGCAGCGTTGACCACGATGCCGACGGGGCATCTCGGGCTCGTTTTCTACGATCACCTGGGGATTCTCCCGCTGGACATCAAGTATGGAGGCATCCCGTATCTCGACGGCATCGCCTTCTACGACCGCAACGGCGATGCGCGGATCTTGATCGGGATCAACGATAAGGATGAGCCGATCTTGGCGGTGGTCGACAGCCAGGGTAAGACTCTGTTCCAAGCCGTGCCGCTCGAATCGGACGAAGCGGGCAGTGCCGCCGTCCGCTCTGAAGAGCCCGAGAGCGAGCCGGGCGCGGTGGCGAACCCGCCGACCCCCTTGAGCCCGGCTACCGACTCTTAAGCCTTTCGGAAACCTCGATGAGCTGCTCTTCCATCCAGGCCGGTTCCGCAAGAAGGGGGGCTGAGCCGGCGTCTCGGCGGCCAGCGGACTACCCTTTGGGGCCGAAGGCCTGGAAGGAGTGCGGGGGCTGGTGAGACCGAGCTATCGTAACCGGGTGCCCTCTTCGGGGGCTGGCACCCCCTCCAGGGGCCTCCCTGGGGGGGGTGCCTTCGGCGGCGGCGCGCGCCCCTTAGCGGTATCGGAGCTGCTACGGATCTTGAACTCCTCTTTGGTTCGTGACTTTCCGAGCTTGGTGGTGAAGGGCGAGGTGGTCGACCCTACGCTGAGCCGAAACGGGCACTTCTACTTCAGACTCAGGGACGGGGCGGGAGAGCTTCGGGCTGTGATGTGGCGCTCTGAGGTTCAGCGCGCCGGTACCCTTCCTGAAGCGGGCGAGGAGCTCACTGTGCGGGGAAGTCTCACCATCTATCCGCAGCGCGGCGACCTCCAGATGAAGGTGATGGCCTTTCACCGGACGGGTCTGGGTGAACTGTTAGCAGGGCTGGAGGCGCTCAAAGAGCTCTTGCGCAGGGAAGGGCTTCTGGATCGGCCGAAAAGAGCGTTGCCCGCCTTCCCCCGCCGGGTAGGGTTGGTGACCTCGGTGGGGTCGGCCGTACTTCACGACGTCTACGAGAGCCTTCGCCAGCGGAACCCCTCGGTCCAACTTCTGCTGAGCCCGAGCGCGGTGACCGGACCGAACGCCGCCTTCGAACTGAGAGAGGCCACCGAGCGGCTCTGGTCTCACGTCGAGGTGATCATCATCGCCCGGGGTGGAGGCTCGTTCGAAGAGCTCCTACCGTTTTCGGACGAGGCCCTCCTTCGAACTGTGCTGGCCTCGCCGGTGCCTGTGGTCGCAGCTGTGGGCCACGGATCGGATTCGGTGCTCTTGGACCTAGTGGCGGACCGCTCGGTCCCTACGCCCACAGCGGCGGCGGTGGCGGTCACGCCGGAGCGCAGTGCGCTCCTCGCAGAGCTCGAGC
>CAZDLH010000441.1:0-3029 GCA_964505925.1 uncultured Burkholderiales bacterium | reverse complement strand
CCCGGACAGTGAAGCCGTCTTCGGCCTCCTCGATGTCCGCGCCTAGCGCCTGGAGCTCCCGGCAGAGCGAACCGATGCGATCGCTTTCTTTCACCCGCAACTCTTCGGCCCCCCGGACCGTCGTCGCCCCTTCGGCCGCGGTGGCCAAGACGGCCAGCAGCGGAAATTCGTCGATGGCTTGGGGCACCTCCGTGGGGTCCACCACGATCCCTCGTAGCGCGCTAGAACGTGCCGTTATCCGTCCCACCGGCTCGCCCATGGCATGCCCCTCCTCCGCCCAGTCGACGGCGGCCCCCATAAGCCGAAGGAGCCGAAAGAACCCCATCCGCGTCGGATTCAGGGCCACCCCTTCGATCTCCACCTCGGCGTCGGGGTGGAGCACAGCCATGGCCACCAGAAAGGCGGCCGACGAAGGATCGCCCGGCACCTCCAGCTCGAACCCGCCCCAGCTCACCCGGCCGGGCGCAAGCTCTATCTTGAGCCCTTCGCTTCGGATCGGAACACCTAAGCTCTGCAACATCCGCTCGGTGTGGTCCCTGGTCAGACCGGACTCCTCGAGCGTCAGTCCGACACCGGAGCCCAACGCCGCCAACAAAAGTGCGGACTTCACCTGAGCCGAGGCCACCTCCAGACGGCCCTCGAACGGGTCCAAAGAGCCGCTGCCGTGCAGCACCAGTGGCGCCTTACGGTGTCCGTCCCGGCCCCATATCTGCGCGCCCATCCGCCGCAGAGGCTCCACGATCCGAGCCTGGGGACGGGCCGAAAGCGAGGTGTCCCCGTGCAGCACGAAGAGGCCAGGGAAGCCCGCCAACAGCCCGGTCAGCAAACGGAGAGTGGTGCCAGAGTTCCCGCAGTCCAGCGGCGCCTCCGGCTCCCGGGGTCCGGCTTGGCCCCAGCCTTCCACCGTCCCCTCCAGACCCAGCTCGGCGGACTCCAGCTCTACGGCTGCTCCCAACTGCTGCAGACAGGCCGCAGTGGAGGTCACGTCCTGGCCCCGGGAAAGCCCTTTTAAGCGGGACGTCCCGCGGGCTAAGGCCGCCAGCATCAGAGCTCGATGACTCAGGCTCTTATCGCCGCGGAGGCTCAGCTGTAGGCGCCAGCTCTGAAGCGAACCGGCACGGAGCTTCAAGAGACGAGTTCCAACGGCTTCAGCGCTCCGAGAATCGTCGCCCGCTCGGACTCGGAGATCTCGGCAAGCGGAGCCCGCACCGATCCCGCGGGTCGCCCAAGATGGGCCAACGCGCACTTGACCGGCACCGGGTTTGAAGTGACGAAGAGCGCTTCGAAAAGGGGAAACAGCCGCTGATGGAGTTCGGCAGCCTCGGCCACTCGTCCAGAAAAGAACAGCTCGAGCTTCTGTTTGAGCAGCCCTGCGACCAGATGCCCGGCCACCGAGACCACTCCGACCCCCCCTACCGACAGCTGCGGTAAGGTCTGGCTATCGTCGCCGCTGTAGGTTGCCATCCGACGGTCTCCGGCGGCCCGAATCTTGGAGATCAGCCGGCTGACCGGGTCGATCGGGAGGCTCTGCTTCACGGCCACGACCCGGGGGAGCTCGGCCAGCTCGAACAGCACATCCACAGGGATCTCGATCCCACACCGGCCGGGAATGTTGTACAGCATAATGGGCAGCTCGGTGGCGTCGTGGATAGTGCGGAAGTGCTCGAAGAGACCCCGACCCGAAGGTTTATTGTAGTAGGGGGCCACCAAGAGCAGCCCGTCGGCGCCACAGTTCTGGGCCCGCCGGGAGAGCTCCACGGTACTCCGGGTACAGTTCGATCCGGTGCCAGCGATCAAAGGCCGCTCCGAGCCGATGGCCTCTTTGACCGCTCTCCAGAGCTGGTCTTTTTCATCGCCGCTCAGGGTGGGCGATTCACCGGTGGTGCCACAGACCACTAAGCCATCGTTGCCATCCTCGATCAGCTGCCGGGCCAAGGTACGGGCTCCGGCCAGGTCCAGTTCGTGGTCGGCGGTAAACGGTGTGACCATCGCCGTCAGCAGACGGCCAAAAGGGGTACTCATTGCATGCTCCTCAGACGAAAGCTGCAGCGCCCTTCGAAGCCCACCCCCCTGTTTCCCGCCTAAGGCAGTGCTGGCGGGCCTAAGGTCGGACTAGCGTCCTAGTAGGGCCTGGCCCAAGACGTCGCGCCAGCGGACCCCTTGAGCCGCCAGGACGTCCCCGACCCAGCTCTCGATGATCTCGTGAATGGGGCCGGAGAACTGTACCCCGACCCGATCGCCGGCGTTCCACTTGACCTGCGCCTTCACCGGCTTATGCCCGAAGAGGCGCACGGCCACCTGGTCGCCGAGCTCCAGCGGCAGACTCTGCCCCCGCCGACTGAACCCTAGACCCAGCAGCGACAGGTCGATGGCCTCGACCTCCTCCACCGAGTCGACCTGCGAGAACGCGCTATCCAGCGGCTCCCGCTCGACTCCCTGCGGACCGTCCAGCGCCTCGATCTCTAGATCCAGCAGGCACGGAACGCGAGAGAACGTTCTCTTTTCACTTCCCCCGACCGCGTCGGGTCCGGAGTTCGTTCGTCCGGTCTTTCTTCGCTTCACTCTTCCCATATCGGCTCTTCTCTTTCCCCCCAGAGCGGCGGGCGTTAGCCCGTCCCGTTCGCAAACTTTCGGGAGCTCGAGAGCGAGCATCCCTACCGTTTAGCATGATCCTTTCATTGAAAAATGAAACCTTGAAACCCAGGATAGTATATACCTACCCAGAGTAGGACCCTGAGCCTCATGTACGGCGACGCCCGCCCGCTTCGTCCGCTGGGGCTGGGCAGGTTATCGGGACACGGTTTCGAACCGCGATACGACGATAGGAGTAGGAAGTGTTAGCAGAAGAGACCCAAAAAGAGCTGAGCCGAGATGAGAGGCTCTACCGGATCCGCCACGGTCTGGCCCACGTGATGGCCCAAGCAGTGTTGGAGATGTTTCCGGAAGGGAAGTTCGCCATCGGCCCGCCGATCGAGAACGGCTTCTACTACGACTTCGACCTCCCCCGCCCGCTGACCGACGCCGATCTC
>CAZDLH010000440.1:0-3043 GCA_964505925.1 uncultured Burkholderiales bacterium | reverse complement strand
ACCCGGCGTAGGTAAGACCACCCTGTTGCGGGAGATCGCCCGGGTCCTTGCCGATGAAGAGCTGCGCAGGGTGGTCATTGTGGACACCTCCAACGAGATCGCCGGCGACGGCGACGTCCCGCACCCCGGAATCGGTCTAGCCCGACGCATGCAGGTGCCGCGCTCGGACCAGCAGCACGCGGTGATGATCGAGGCGGTAGAAAACCACATGCCCGAGGTCGTGGTGGTCGACGAGATCGGCACCGAGGCCGAAGCTTACGCGGCCCGTACGATCGCTGAGCGAGGTGTAAGCTTGATAGCGACCGCCCACGGTAACACCCTAGAGAACCTGATCATGAACCCCACGCTGTCGGACCTGATCGGCGGAGTGGGGACGGTCACGCTGTCCGACGAGGAAGCGCGCCGACGAAAAACTCAAAAATCGGTATTGGAACGGCGCTCGCCCCCCACCTTCGAAGTGGTGGTGGAGATCCAAGACAAGAACACCTTCGCCATCCACAGCGATGTGGCCACCGTGGTAGACCTGCTCTTGCGCGATGAATCTCCGCTCCCTGAGGTCCGAGTCCGCGGGGAGCAAGGGGTCGAGGTGGTCCAAGCGTCCAATAGCGAGTTTCTGGCTTACAGCCACGGACTGGAGGGCGAAGCTTCGCCTGCCCCAGAACGGGGTCTGCGCTTGGCTCCGCCCCCGCCGGGTCACCGGGTTCTCGAGAACTGCAAGATCTATCCCTACTCGGTGAGCCGCAACCGCCTCGAGCGCGCCATCCGTACCTTGGCCGTCTCGGCTCAGATCGTACGCCACTGGGAGAGCGCCGACATCGTCTTGACGGTCAAGGGCCAAGCCCGCAAGGGTTCGGGCAAGTTCGAGCAGATGGAGCGTCGGGGGCTGCCGATCCACACCATCCGGTCGAACACCGTCGCTCAGATCCAATCGTTTTTGAAGCAGTACTTCGGACTCGAGGATCTGTCGACCGAAGAGCTGGCCCTGCGGGAAACTGAACAGGCCATCCAGAAGGTGGCAAGCACCGGACGACCTCTCGACCTCGCGCCCCAGGAGCCTGCCATCCGACGGCTCCAGCACGAGACCGTCGAGAATCGCGGCCTGGGCTCGAAGAGCGTCGGCTCCGAGCCCTTCCGATGCGTCCGGATCTTTCGCTCGGCCTGACCTCGTTAGGGGGTCCGACCCGGGCGCGGGCATACGGTATACTTAAGTCGGCGTCGCTGTGCCGCCGCAGAGAGAAGACGAAACATGAGCGTGCAGGGACTCTTCATCACCTTCGAAGGCCTCGAAGGGGCCGGTAAATCGACCCAGGCCAAACTCCTAGCCGAACACTTCGAAGCGGCCGGCTATCCGGTGACTCTCGTTCGCGAACCGGGGGGGACCCCCGTCGGCGAGGCCCTCCGCGGTCTGCTGGCCGACCCCGCCTACGACGACATGAGCCCCTTGACCGAAGTGTTTATGTTCGCCGCCTCCAGGGCTCAGCTGGTCGAGCGCGTGATCCGGCCGAAGCTTGGAGAGGGGACCATCGTGATCTGCGACCGCTTCACCGACGCCACCTTAGCCTATCAGGGGTACGGTCGCGGGGTGCACCCGACCCAGATCCGCGAGATCGCCGACATCTGCTCCTGGGGGGTCAACCCGGACCTCACCTTTCTGCTCGACGTGGAGCCCGCCCGGGGTCTCAATCGAGTGCGCACCCGGTCGGTGGAGACACTGACCAAGATGGACCGCTTCGAACAGCTCGACTTGGCCTTCTACGAGCGGGTCCGGGACGGCTATCTCGAGATCGCCCACGATGAGCCGTTCCGCTTTCGGGTGCTCGACGGCACCGGTAAGGTGGAGCCGCTGGCGGCCCGCATCGCCGGACTAGCCATGGACGAGGCGCGCAAGAAACTGCCGGAGCCCGGGCGCATGTCCCTCGGGAGGCGTGGGCTCGAGTGAGTCCTTCGACCCTGGACTACACCGCGCTCGTCGGGCATAGTCAGGCTCGAAATACCCTGCAAAAAGGAGGGCGTAGCTCTCCCTACCCCGCCTTGATCTTTTCTGGGCCCGGCGGGGTCGGCAAACGCCTCACCGGTATCTGGTACGCCGCTTTTTTAAACTGTCAGGCGGATTCGGAGCACTCCCCTTGTGGGCAGTGCGGCTCCTGCCGCAAGCTCGCGGGAGGGCACCACCCGGACCTGCTCACCACTCGGCTCGAAGAGAAGAAAACGGTGATCGGCGTGGGGGAAGTCCGAGAGGTGCTCGGGCAGCTCGAGTATGCGCCCTTCGAAGGGCGCTATCGAACCTGGATCGTCGAGGAGGCGGAAAAGCTCAGCGACGAAGCCCAGAACGCCCTGCTCAAGACGCTGGAAGAGCCCCCCAGAAACGCCCTGATCGTCCTGGTCACCCGGCGCTTCGGCTCCCTCATTCCCACCGTGACCAGCCGCTGCCGCACGGTGCGGTTTCACCCCTTGCAGGACGCAGCGGTGGCTACGCTCCTCCGGGAGCGCGGCTCTGATGCCCCCCGGGCCGAACTGCTCGCCCGCCTCAGTCGAGGTGCGCCTGGACGAGCTCTGGAGCTCGCCACCAACCGGGAGCGCTTCGAGACCCGCGAGCGAGCCGTCGAGCTCTTTCTGGAGCTTCCGGGTTCGGGTCTGAGCCGAGCCATGCAGACCGCCTCGGAACTCGAGAAGCTAAAGCTCGGCGGTATCTCCCCCCTTCTGGAGGTGGGCTCGCTGCTGTTTCGCGACCTGATGCTGCTCGGCGAAGGGTGCGAGGAGCTGCTGGCTCACCACCACCGTCTCGACGATCTTCGCCGCCTGCAGGGTACCGGCACCTCGCGGTTAGCCCTAAGAGCGCTACAGGCCCTGGCCGAGGCCGAGCACTACCTGCTGGCCAACGTCTCGACCAGGCTACTCCTGCAGCGCCTCTGCCAGAGGCTCTCCAAGGAGAGTCTACCGTGATCGCCGTCGAGCTCGAGCGAGTCGGCAAGCCCCACCTGTATCCGAAGCCGATCTTCGAACTCGAGAAAGCCGAAATGGCCCGCTCCATCCTTGTGGATCG
>CAZDLH010000439.1:0-3052 GCA_964505925.1 uncultured Burkholderiales bacterium | reverse complement strand
CCGTGACCTCAGGCCAGTGAGGTTCGAGCTCCGGCCCCCCGCGCGCCGCCTCTCGGTGGACCGGCACCCACTCGACGAACTCGAAGCGCACCTTATCGCGGTACACCGGCTCTTCGCGATAGACCGGATCTTCGTAGGTCTCCTCCCGACTGACCGTCTCGAACACCGGCTCATCCTCCGTGATGTCTTCGAAATAGCCGTTGCCGAGGTCTCTAGTACCCACCGTCACCTGACGGGTGCCGGTCTGCACCTCCTCCTGAACGGTGCGCGTCTTGGTCTCGGTGCCGATCTGGACCTGGCGATGGGAGTGCAGCTGGTTAGACCGAGACAGCACGCGAGCCCCGCTGGGGAGTTCATCGTCCCACCTCTCGTCGATCCGAGTCTCCAACCGCTCGACGGTGGCGGTCCTCTCCCAGGTCAAAGCGGCCACGGTGGCCTCCGCCGACGTGGTCCGGAAGGCGAAGTTGAACAGCACCAGCAAGAGTACCACCACCAGGGCCATACCTGGCGCGAGACAGCTGGTCTTCGGCTTTTCACCGTCCCCTGGATCCGCCGCCTTCGAGGGCTCTTTCGGCGCATCGATCGTCTCGCTGGTGGACCGGGGAGCAGAGCCGTCGGCGCCCCCGCCGCAACCCGTACAGAAGTTCTGGTAGCCCGGATTATCGGTCTGACAGTACCCGCAGTTCCAGTCGGGACCCGAGGCAGCCCGCTTGAGCTCGGCCTCGTCTTCCACCAGGCGAGCCCCCTCGGGCAGATAGAACTTCACCGACTTGTCCCGCGGTGCGCCGCAAGCCCCACAGTAGGCGTGGGGCCCTCGATTGAGTTTCCTATCGCAGTACGGGCAGTCCCATGCCCCTTCACGAATCGTCACGAGCGTACTCTCCTAAGCAAAACGTTCATGGGGCCCCGTCGTGCAACGCTAACGGCAACGGACATCCCCCGACTCGACAATAATGTTATGGGAAGACCGCCCGATCACCTCGCTCGAGGGGAAACCCCAGCGCCACGAGAGGACCGCCCTCGCCTCTCCCAGCCCGCCCAGCTCCCGCCCGAGAAGAGACGCGGGCTAGCCTCGCCCGGAGCGCAAAGAGCGGGCGCTCGACGGCGCCCGCTCTAGGGGTTTAGGGTGAACGCACTCCCCCCCCTCCATCGGGATGCGGAGTGTGCTGCGGCCCTAGGAGTCGGAGTCCGTCTCGCCGTCTCCGTCTTCGGCGTCGGTCCCGCTGTCGGAGTCCGGCTCGGCGGTCTCGGCCACCTCGGCGGCTTCGCTCCAGCCGAGCAGCGCATCCACGGTGCCCGCCGACACGCTGTGATAGTTGGGACGTGCTTGACGATAGACTTCCAGCGCCCACTGCTTACCGGCCTCGGTGTGAGCCAGCTCCTGATACAGCGGCTCTAGGAACTTGCGGCGACCCACTTCGATGAGAAAGGCCTGAAGTTCGTCGAAAGCGGGGCGATAGTCGTTTCTGATAGCGTGCAGAAACCACTGGGTCTTAATCTCGGAGTTACCGCTGGCGGTAAGACCGAAAGCCTGGTCGAGTTCGGCTAAGCGCGCGTCCGAGATGCTGCTGGGGAGCCCGCGGAGAAAACGCAGCCATTCGTGGGTCGTCCATCCGTCCACCGCCAGCTGTAGCGGTTTCGCTCCGCCCGCCCAACGCTCGAGCTGCTCGTCGACCTGGTCGAAGCGCACGCTGGTCGGGCCTTCGAAACTCACCGGGATACCCGGCATGTAGACCCACTCGTGCACCGGAAGGTCCGAGCCGAGGTGCTCCTCGAGATAGGCCAGGAACTCCTCGGTGTCCACCGTTCGGAAAGCGAACTCTTCGAAGTACTCCTTCAAGAACGCATCGAAGCGCTCCCGACCGACCTCGCGCTCGATCCCGAGCAAGAAGAAGCTGCCCTTCTCATAAGCGATGTCGGTGAGCCCATCATCGGGATCGCGACCCGCAAGATCTAACTTTAGGTGCGTATCGTCGGCGTGGATCCGCTGTAGCGTCTCCAACAGGTCGGTGTAGCCCAGAACCGAGAGCATATCGGCGTACTCTTTGCCGTAGACGGCTTCCATAATGCGACGCTCCAGGTAGACCGTAAACCCCTCGTTCAACCAGAAGTCGTTCCAGGTGGCGTTGGTCACCAGATTACCGGACCAAGAGTGGGCCAGCTCGTGCGCCACCAGAGCGGTGAGCGAGCGGTCGCCGGCGATCACCGTGGGGGTGAGAAAGGTCAGCCGGGGATTCTCCATGCCGCCGAACGGAAAGCTCGGGGGCAGAACCAGCATGTCGTAGCGTCCCCATCTATAGGGGCCGTAGAGCCCCTCGACGGCGTTCACCATCTGCTGGGTCTCGGCGAACTCGTAGGCCGCTGCGTCCAAGACCGAGGGCTCGGCGTAGATGCCTGTGACACCGCCGAGATCGCGAAACTCCAGGTCCCCCACCGCCAGGGCCATCAGGTACGACGGCACCGCCTGGGGCATCGAGAAGGTGTAGATCCCTTGGGCGTTCTTAGAGGTAGGGTTCTCTGCGCTCATCACCGCCAAGAGCTCCGGGGGGACCTTGACCGTGGCCTCATAAGTGAAGCGCACTCCCGGTCCATCCTGGCAAGGGAGCCAAGTGCGCGCCAGGATCGCCTGGGACTGAGTGAACAAGAACGGGTGTTCCTTGCCCGCCGTCTGCTCGGGGGTGAGCCACTGCAGGGCCGCGGCGTCGGGGCTGGTGAGGTAGTCGATCTCGACGCGCTCCACCCCTTCGGGCAGCTGAATGGTCAACGCCCTGCCGAAGTTCGGGTCGGACTCCGAAAGCTGGAACGGAAGCTCGGCGCCCCCACCCCTCACCCCGCGAATTTCGAGACCGCGGGTATCGAGCAGCAGCTTCGTCGAATCCTCGCTGCGCTCGAGATCCCAAGCCGCAGTGCCCCGAATCTGACGGGCTTCGAAGTCTACCTCGACATCGAGGTCCAATTGCTTGACCGCCGCCTCATCGGGCAGCGCAAAACTGAGGGGATCTGGCCGATCGGCCAGAAACGGCGCTGCCACTGTCAGCAGCGCGGTCATAAT
>CAZDLH010000438.1:0-3053 GCA_964505925.1 uncultured Burkholderiales bacterium | reverse complement strand
TCACCGTCTGGGGCTCGGAAAGCCAGCGACCTGCTCGAGCGATATCCTCCGGCTCGAGTTCGAGGCGCCCCAAAACCTGGGCCAGCAGCCCCGTCTCCTCAGTACTGATCACACCGTCGGCTTGGATCATCGCGATCAGGTGCCGGATAAGGGTCTCTTCTTGATTTGTCATGCGCTCGCGGTTCGTCGATCATCGGTTTCTCCCCTGGTTGAGTGCGAGGGTCTCTCCACCGGGGGAGACCCTTCGCACAAGGGGCAGTCCATTTCGTCGAACGGCAACCGCAGTTCGCTGTTCCACGAGTGCTCGGAGGCTAAGGTCATCTCAAACCCGCAGTAGAGACAGCGCAGATCGAGATAGGTCGTATCCCGGATCCTCTTAGCATCCAGGTGCCAATCGCCACGCCAATCCACTCCGTGGTAACCCTCCGGCTCGAGCAGTGAGCTCGACCGGTCTGCAGGGGGGGGCGGCAGTAGAGCGAGCGCACGGTCGAGAAAACCCAGTTCGGCTGTCTCCAGGAAACGGCGTACCTGCCTATCCATCGGTGCCAAGGCCGCCTTCTCCGCTGCCAGCTCTTGCCAAAGGAAGCAGAAGTCTAGAGCGCTCACCTCCTGGGCGAGAAGGGCGTGCAAGAGCCTACTAGCTTCTCGTTCGACAATCTGGGGGAGCTTTTCGGCTTCAGCTATTGGGACGGCTCCTTCTCCGCTTGAGCGGCTGGGCGAGCTTCAGCTTCCGCCGGCTCAGAGGGGTCGACACCCGGCCCGAAGGTCTCCGTTTCGTAATAGCTCGCGTCCAAAGCCTGTCGTCGAGCCACATCATTGGTCTCGCGAGCAGCCAAGAAACTTTCGAAATTCTCCAACTCCTGCGCGACCTCTTCGTCGAGTTCGGTGAACTCGACTCCGACCTCGTAAGATTTACGGTTGATCTCTTTACACCAGCGAACCACGCCTTGACACAAGAGTTCTCGGGAGTTGGCCGTCTCGACCTCCATCGTCAGACTAACGCGTTTGCCCAGCTCGGACGGACCCTCAGTGGAGAGCTTCAAGCCCAACCGGTTAAAATCCAAAGAGATCGCTCGGAAACCGACCAGATCCTTAGAGAGAACCCGAATACTCCACTGATACCGAGGCGCTCGACGGATCAGGTCTCCCTCGTCGACCGGAACGACGGGTACCCGACCGGTAGTAGGCTGGTCAGGATTCAGTTCGTGGAGGATCTCCCGAAGGTGATCTACGCTCTGGGCGGCGGACGGAACATCCCCGATGCAGACCGCAGCATTCGGGCCTATCACTCGAACCTTGCGGATCGTCACCGGCAGCTTAAACTCTTCGATGCCCCCACTGGCGACCGGGATCGCGATCGAGATCACCGGCTGGTCTCCAACGTTGTAGACCTTCTTGCTCTGAAAAGTTAAGCTAAACTCCTCGACGGAAAGAAACTTCACTTTGTCGACTCTCTTAAACCAAGAGAAAAATCCGCTCATAGCATTTCACTCACTTCCAACTGTGGAGGGCGGTTTTCTGTAAGAAGCTCGGGGTTCCCTCCGAAGACCCTCAACCCCAACAGATTCCATTAAGGGCAGATAGTTTAATGATAGAACCCCACACGGCCTCCGTACCGAGTTATCTCCTGCCACCGCTTCCGAGGCAACCTCTGAGGCTGGTTCTCGATGAAGTCCGTAGCGCCCATAATGTTGGTGCTACCTTTCGTACCGCCGACGCTACGGCCTGCGAGCAGCTCGATCTCCTCTCCCCCACTCCCCATCCCCCCCATCCCCAGATCCTTAAAACGGCTCTGGGGGCAACCGAGTACGTACCGTGGAAAAGTTGGAACGATCGGGAAGCCCTAGTACGGGACCTTCAGCAGGGTGGGTACACCCTCGTCGCACTCGAGAGCGGTGAGGGTGCGGTAAGCCTTTTCGATCTCCAGTGGCCCTCTCGACCAGCCTTGATTATCGGCAGCGAGGTCTCGGGGGTCAGCGATCCGTTTATGGAAGCGGTCCAGACGCGGGTGTCCATCCCGATGTTGGGTTACAAAGGGAGTCTCAACGTGGCCACCGCCGTTGGGATCGCAGTATACGGCTTTCTACAGTACCGACTCAAAGGGGCGAGCAGTTCAGATTGAGAAGGAGACATCATGAAGTCCGATTTTGAGATCTTCCTTGAGACCTTTCCGCCAGAGAGCCGAGCGACCGTACGGGACGTATGGAACGCCCTACCGCGGGATATGCAGCGAGAGCTGGAGATCACCATGGGGGCGTTCTCGGGCCTCATTCGTCGCAACCCTGCCTCCGTCCAACAGCTTTTGCGCCTGATCGCTCGCACCGCTGGCCCAGCTGTAGCCCCCCTTCACCGCCTCTCGATCGTGGGACCCGTCAACGTCGGCAAGTCTACGCTTTTCAACGCTCTCACCCCCGGCGGCCCCAACAGAGCGGAGGTCTCCTCGGTCCCCGGCACCACGGTGGAAGCTCAGGAGACCAGCACCCAGGTCTTCTCCTTGGTCGATACCCCCGGCGCCGACCACGCGGGAGACGAAGAGAATCGAGAGCGCGATATCGCTCTCAAGACGGCCCAAGAGTCAGACTTCTTGCTGGTCGTCTTCGATGCCACGCGTAGCGTGACGAAGGCCGACCAGGCGCTGTACATAGAGCTAAGAATGCTCGGTCGCCCGTACCTACTCTTGCTCAACAAGATCGATAGGATCAGCGCCAACGAGCGCGAGGCCGTAACGGAAGCGGCCGGGCGGAGTCTCGGCGTCGAGCCGGAGAGGATCCTCCCGATCTCCGCCGAGTTGGGCTTGGGGCTCGAACGGGTCCTGCTCGAAGTGGCCGCCCTAGAGCCGCGTCTCCTAGGTCAGCTCGGCTCTTTGCTTCCGGTCTATCGCAAGTCTTTGGCCTGGCAAGCGGTCCGGAGGAACACCTTGTACTCCGCTCTCATCGCGCTCACCCCTATCCCGTTCATGGACATCGTGCCGCTCACCGCGGTCCAGATCTTTATGGTCTCCACCCTAGCGAAGATCTATGGGCAGCCTATGGACCTGCGTAGAGGTCGAGAGT
>CAZDLH010000437.1:0-3062 GCA_964505925.1 uncultured Burkholderiales bacterium | reverse complement strand
GGCGCGGTGATCGGGTAGTAGTAGAGCTCGCCGACCTTCACCCCTCCGCCCACGGTAGCCACCAAAGGCGCAAAGAAGAGAGCCGCCAGAAAAAGAGCGGCCGTCGCTAGGTTCGCAAGGCCGGTCCGAGCTCCGTCGGAGATACCGCTGGCCGATTCGATGTAGCTCGAAACCGTGGAGGTGCCCAGGGCGGCCCCGGCGACCGTTCCGACGGCGTCGCTCATCAGCGCTCGCTCGGCGTGGGGCAGGTGGCCGTCCTCGTCGAGGAAACCGGCCTGTTGGGAGACCCCGATCAGGGTGCCGATGGTGTCGAAGGTCAGCATGAATAAGAAGATCACGATCAGATCGGGGTGCTTGAGCCCTTCGAGAAGGTCTAGCTTGAAGAGCATGGGTTCGAGACTGGGCGGGACCGCGACGAGCCCGTTCAAGCCGACGAGCCCGCTGGCGATCGCGAGCGCTGTGGTGGCTCCCATTCCGATGAGGACCGCGCCGGCCACCCGGCGCACCACCAGCACGGCGGTCAAGGCAAAGCCCGCTAGGGTGAGCAGCGCCACCGGGCTGGCGAGGTCACCGATGCCTACGAAGCCCGCCGGAGCGGGACTCTTGATGACCAAGCCCCCTTGGGTCAACCCGATGAAGGCGATGAAGACCCCGATCCCGGCTGCGATGGCGGCCTTGAGAAAGCGCGGCACGGCGTCCATGATCATCTCCCGTACCCGCAGGACCGTGAGGGCCAAAAAGGCTAGGCCCGCCCAGAAAACGGTAGCGAGCGCGGTCGGCCATGGGACCTGCATCACGGTGACCACCGAGATGGCGAAGAAGAAGTTCTGACCCATGAGCGGGGCCTGGGCGATGGGGTAGTTGGCCCACAGACCCATCAGGGCGGTGGCCAGGGCCGCAGACAGACACGTGGCCACCATCACCGCTCCGAAGTCCATCCCGGCGTTTGCCGAGAGCACGGCCGGCTGTACGAAAATGATGTAGGACATGGTCACGAAGGTGACCGCTCCGGCTCGGAGCTCGCGGACCGGGGTGGAGCCGCGCTCGCGGACTTTGAACAGGCGCTCTATCATCGAAGGGCCCGTTTCGAGACGGCGAGTCGGAAGTTCCTCTAGCGGGTCCGGTGGATGCTGTAAGAGTTCGGAGACGTTTGGGGGAGGTCCCCGAGCGGCCACGAAATGAGCGACAGAAAGCTGTAGGAGGCTGCTGTGTTCCATCGGATACTACGTCTGGCGATTCTGGCTGGGTTTGTTTTGGGGATGACCGGGGGGGTTTGGGCTGCACCCCGAGTCGGGCTCCTGACACCGGAGAAGGGGGCCATCGCTGTGGCGGGGCAGAAGGTGAAGGCGCCCACTCTGCTCGTCGAGGGGCAGTCTTTGCAGTTGGCGGAAGGGGCGGTGGCTCGGGTTACCATACTCGGGCGTCGCGCCGATGCGAAGCTGAAAGGTCCGCTGTCGCTGACGGTCACCAAAGGGGCCTTGGAGCGGTACGCCGAGGCTTTGCCCGACCGACGTCTAGCGGTGACCTCCGACTTGGGCAACAGTACGCGTCCGGCGGCTCTGGTCGAGCGGGCTACGCAGCCTTCCGTCGGAACGCCGATCGACTTCGAGCTAGCCGAGCCCATGCTGGGCTTGGTGGTGAGTCCGGTAGCCTGGGACGAGGAGCAGGGAGAGTTCGCTTTTACGCTTCGATCTCGGGAGGACCAGGAGTTCCCCTATCCAGGCTCGCGGAGCTTTGAGGTGGTGATCTACAGCTGGATCGAGAGCGGCGGTGACGGTGCGCGCTACCGTCAGCTACCGAACTGGCCGCACACCTTCGTGCAGGACTTTCAAGAGGTGGAGGTGCTGCAGCTGATGGGGCTTTTCGGTGATGCCGTCGAGCCCGGGCAGCGCTATCTGATCCAGGTGCTCGAGAAGGGCTCTTCGGAGCTGGTGGGCTCCCGCCGCTACCGGCATCTGACGGCCGCCGAATCCGCAGAGCTGCAGGAGCTAGACCGGGAGCTTCGGGGGCTTTCGGATGCGACCGAGAGCGTGGAGCCGCTGCTGGCCTTGTCGCGCATCTACAACGAATACGACCAGCTCGAGAAGGCGCTCGAAGTGCTCCTGCTGGCTAAGAGCAGCCCGTACTTCGTCGCTGCCGAGCTCAGCGAAGACGAAGGCCGGGATCTAGAGCGGGAGATCGCGAGCCTGCGTCGGCTCCTGCCGGAGAGCTGGAGTCGGCCCCACGAACCCCGGGGAGGCGCGGCCCTGTGAGCGCCCGGGGGGGGATCGTGAACCGCTGGGTCCTGATCTTCGTAGGGCTCTTTTTGTCGACCGCGAGCTGGGCTCAGGGGGAGGACCTGGAGCTGGTCCTGCAGGCCGGTCATATGGACAGCGTGGTGGACACCTCGTGGCGCCCCGATGGGAACCTCTTGACCTTGGGAGTCGACGGACGGATGCTCTTGTGGCAACCGGACGAAGGCCGCATACTACAGAGTTTGGAGCTGACGCCCGCCTACGATGAGCTCGACCGACACTCGAACCTGCCGGTGGCGGTGGTGGCCGAGGAGAGCGGATTCTGGTCGCTGCACGAGGATGGTCGACTGATCCGGTGGAGCTGGTCGACGGGGACTACGGTGGGCATCACCGAGCTCTTCGAGGAGCCCCGGATGGGGGAGCGTCCCCAGCTTCTGGCGACGCGAAGCGGCCGGCTGCTAGCCCATCTGGGAGCGGACGACTGGGCGTTGGTGGCGCCCGACGGTCGAGCCGAACGTTTTAAACACCCGTCGACCATCGAGGCAGCGGCGCTGGGCCCCGACGGGCGAACCGCGGCCCTCGCGAGCTCCGGAAAAGTGCAGCTGTACCGCGATGGCAAGCCGATGGGAGAGCCGTTCTCTAGCTTCGCTTCCGGATGGGGGGTTCAGAGTCTGGTTTTCGCCGGCGACGGCGGGACTCTGCACGTGGGGACCAAGACGGACTGGGTGGAGACCTGGGACCTGGCCGAGGGACGCCTCCTGGGCTGCGCCCCGGCTAGCCCCCGAGCCCCGAGCGAGCAGGACCTGAGAGGGCCAGGCTACTCCGGGG
>CAZDLH010000436.1:0-3064 GCA_964505925.1 uncultured Burkholderiales bacterium | reverse complement strand
ACTATCGTACGGGCCATCTGGCCCTCTACGAGCGGGTCGTTCTCCATCAGCGACAGAACGGGGGGTTGGCCATCGACTTAGGCGAGGGACCGGTGGGAGAGCCCGTCGAGAGCGGGCTGTGGCTGCTCCAGGGCCCGCAAGGTTTCTGGGCCCGTCTACGGGGCCGAGAAGGCGAGCGGATCTTCTGCCGTCGACTGCTCGGGGACCCAGAGCTGTGGAGCGGATCCCAGGCGGCCCGCGCTTATTTTACAGTGGCCCTCGATGAGAATCCGGCCCAAGTGGATCTGTACGAGAATCTGCACAGCTACGAGACGGTCACCGTGCCGTCCGGTCCGCCCGGACTGCTCGGGTGCGTCTACTGGCCGGAGCTCAAACCCGACCTCTGGGGACATCGGTACGTCCGTGACGACGCCTGGCAGGCGGCCACGGCCTTCATCGAAGAGCACGTCGAGGCGTGCTGGGTCGAGATCGAACGACTATCCGGGCCCCTCCAGGCCGAAATCCTGGCCAATCGGACCAAGCGAGCTTACCGTCAGGAAGTAGAAAAGAGGGTGAATAGACTCTGGTTCTCCCGGCCGGAGTTCGTTCAGGCTAGACAAAACGCAGAGCAGCTCCCGGGGAGCGCTCCGGTCACCGCCGAGCAGCGGGCCGAAGAGATCCGCCGGCGCCTCAATATGTAGCGCACAGCGCGCTTTTCGGGACCCAGTCTTGAACCGCCCGGACCCCGGAACCTCCGGCGCGCTCGGCTCGCATCCCCTCTACGGCGGCCAGCGCCGCGGCGGTGGTGGAAGCCAACGGAAGGTCTCGGTCGAGGGCCACCCAGCGCAGCCGCCGGGCCGGTCCGTGCTCCACCCGGTCGGCGGCGGTCATCACCAAGAAGACGAACTCCCCACGCTCGGCTGCGGCCAACCCCTCTTCGAGGCTCGCCAGTCGGTGGACCGGCAGCCCGCAGGCTTCGAGGTAGTCGGCCGTCTCGGGCGGTGTAGCCAGGGAGAACCCGAGCTCCAACAGCCCCTTGGCCGACGGCAAGGTCCTCGGCAGGTCGGCAGCGGGCACCGCCAGCAGCACTCGACCGGTGGTCTGGGGTAGCGGGCAGCCCGCCGCCTGCTGCGAGCGGGCGAAGGCCACCCCGAAGCTCGAGGCCTGGCCCATCACCTCGCCGGTGGAGCGCATCTCGGGACCCAATAGAGCCTCGCAGCCCGGGAACTTGCGAAACGGAAGCAGCGCCTCTTTCACGAACACACCGTTGGGCACCGGTTCTCGAGTAAAACCTAGCGACTCGAGGCTGTGTCCGAGCATGGCTTTGACCGCGAGTCGGGTGAGCGCAACGCCGGTTGCCTTCTCTAAGAACGGCACCGTGCGCGAAGCCCGGGGGTTCACCTCCAGCACGTACAGCTCGCCCCCATGCAGGGCGAACTGTACGTTCATCAGGCCGCGAAGTTTCAGCTCGCGCCCCAAGGCCTCGGCGGCCCGTCGGATCTTCTCGAGCTGGGCTGAGGTCAGCTCCAGCGCAGGGGTCACGCAGGCCGAGTCGCCGGAGTGGATCCCGGCCTCTTCGATGTGGCCTAGAATCCCGGCCACGGTGATCCGGGTGCCGTCGCCCAGGCAGTCCACGTCGACCTCCAGCGCATCGTCGAGGAACCGGTCCACCAGTATCGCCCGATCGTCGGAGACCGCCAGCGCCTCCTCGGCGAAGCGAGCCAGCTGTTCGGGCCCTTCCACGATGGCCATAGCCCGACCGCCGAGCACGTAGGACGGCCGCACGAGCACCGGGTAGCCCAGCTCTTGGGCTAGCCGTCGGGCCTCGATCATGTTTGCCGCCATGCCCCCGGGCGGCTGGGCCAGCCCTAAGGTCTCGATCAGCTCTCGGAACTGCTCCCGGTCCTCGCACCGCGCGATGGCCTGCCAGCTCTTGCCCAGGACCGGTACTCCGGCTGCGGCAAGCTCGGGAGCCAAGCCTAGCGGGGTCTGGCCGCCCAGGGCCACGATAACCCCCAGAAGCTGCCCGCGGCTCTTCTCCCGAGCCACCACCTCCAGCACGTCCTCGAGGAACAGCGGTTCGAAGTAGAGCCGATCCGAGGTGTCGTAGTCGGTACTGACCGTTTCGGGGTTGCAGTTGATCATCACCGACTCGATCCCGAGCTCGGCCAACGCCCAGCTAGCCTGCACGCAGCAGCTGTCGAACTCGATCCCCTGACCGATCCGGTTCGGTCCGCTACCCAAGATGATCACTTTCTTGCGGTCTGAGACCTTCGCCTCGTCCACCGTGCCGGCGTAGCTCGAGTACAGGTAGGCCGTCTCGGCGGCGAACTCCCCGGCGCAGGTGTCCACCCGGTGGTAGGTGGGGCTCAGCTCCCACGCCTTCCGAAGCGCTCGCACCGAGGCTTCCGGGAGACCGCACAGCTGACCGAGCCGACGATCGGAAAAGCCGAGCCGCTTGGCTTCGAGCAGCAGCTCGCGATCGAGGTCCGAGCGCTGCAGGAGGGCCTCCGCCTCCACCAGCAGGCTCAGCTGATCCAAGAACCACAAGTCGATGCCCGTGATGGCGTTCAGGCGCTGCAGCTCCTCGTCGCTCATCAAGGCCGGGGCCGAGGGCTCGCTCTCCAGGCGAGCGGCCAGGACCGAGCGCATCAGGTTCATAAGCCGCAGGATCCGGTCCGGTCGAGGGCGCAGGTCGCACTCGAGCTCGGCGTTGTCGCCACTCCAGGCGCAGCGCTTCGTCTGCCGGGCGCAGTGCAGGCCGTCCCAACCCAGCTCGAGGGATCGAAACCCCTTCTGGAGCGCCTCGGTGAAGGTGCGCCCGATGGCCATCACCTCCCCCACCGAACGCATGGCAGGCCCCAAGGTGTCGTCGGCCCCGGGGAACTTGGCGAAGTCCCAGCGAGGAATCTTCACCACCACGTAATCGAGGGCCGGTTCGAACGAGCACGGCGTGCTGCCGGTGATCTCGTTTTGCAGCTCGTCGAGGGTGTACCCCACCGCCAGCCGCGCGGCGATCTTAGCGATAGGAAAACCGGTGGCTTTAGAGGCCAAGGCCGAAGAGCGTGACACCCGGGGGTTCATC
>CAZDLH010000435.1:0-3068 GCA_964505925.1 uncultured Burkholderiales bacterium | reverse complement strand
CGGGTCTCACCTGTTTCTTCGTGCCTCGCTTCCTGCCCGACGGGCAGCAGAACAGCCTTCGGTTCATGCGACTCAAGAACAAACTGGGTAATCGCGCGAACGCATCCGGCGAGCTGGAGTACCACGACGCCTGGGCCCGCCGCGTGGGAGCTCCAGGGCGAGGGGTCTCCACCATCATCGAGATGGTGAACCACACCCGCTTCGACTGCGTTATCGGCAGCACCGCCGTGATGCGGGCGGCGCTGACCGAAGCGCTGCACCACGCCTGCCACCGACGGGTATTCGGGGCGGCGCTCAAGGACCAGCCCCAGATGATCAACGTGCTGGCCGACCTCTGCTTAGAAGTGGAGGCGGCCTGGCGAATGGTGATGCGCCTGTGCCGGGCCTACGGTCGATCCGAGTCCGACCCGAAGGAGCGCGCTTTCGCCCGGGTAGCCACCGCCATCGCTAAGTTCTGGGTCTGTAAACGAGCCCCTATGATGGTGGCCGAATGCCTAGAGTGTCTGGGCGGGAACGGCTATGTGGAGGACTTCGTGCTGGCCCGGCTCTACAGGGAGGCCCCGCTGCTTTCGGTCTGGGAGGGTTCGGGCAACGTGATCGCCCTCGATCTGCTGCGGGCCTTAGACCGGGAGCCGGAGGCCGTCTCGATCTTTATGGAAGAGGTGGCGGAGTCGTCGTACGCTACCCGCCAAACGCTCCAGGCCAAGGCCCTCGGTAACGCGCACCCGTTCCACGCCCGCCGTCTGGCTCGAAGCCTGGCTATACAGTGGCAAGCGCAGCTGATGGAGAACTCCAGCACTCCGAAAGCGGCCGGCCTTTTCTTTAAGAGCCGACTCGAAGGGGGCTCCACGGTCTTCGGGGTCCTCCAGGATGAGCGAGCGAGTCGGCAGGTGCTGGATCGTTTCCTCGAGCCGTTTCTGCAGGGGGTTCCGACACCAGAGATGGTGGGTCGCTGAAAGTGAAGATCGACGATAATGTGCACGAGGCTTCCTACGATGTAATGAAGGTTCACGCGCTAGAGAAGATCGATTCCTTCGCAGATCTTCGCTTTCGACTCGAGCCGCTGCGCCGCTATATCCGCCTGCATGCACACGACATCAATAACTATGTAACGGGCTTCCAAGGAGAGTCGGAGTTGGCCCTCATGGAGGACCCGGTACCCTCCGTCCGGGAGTCTCTCCAGGCTATTCTGAAGACCTGTGGAGAGTTCTCCGGGGTGCTCCAGGAGACCCTCGTCTTCGCTGGGGGCCTCGGCGCTGATGTGGCACCCCTGAGCGCCGAAGAGCTGTGGGTCCAGGTTTTGGCTCGCCTGCGGAAGGTCTCCAAGGAGGGGCAGGTCGCTCTGGTGAGCGAGCTGCGGGACACTAAGCGAGCGCAGTTCCCCGCTGGGCTGGACGAAGCGGTCTTCGAGCTGTGCGTGAACGGGCTCCAGGCTGGCACTTCAGAGCCTGTTCAAGTCGAGGTCCGGGAGCGGGAAGAAGACTTCGTTTTGTGGGTCCACGACCGGGGCTCCGGGATGGATAGCCACACCCAGCAGCGCTGCTGGGAGCCGTTCTACTCCACCGACTCTGCTCGCCGAGGCCTAGGTCTCGCCAAAGTGTTCGGTCTGATGGCCAAGTTCGGAGGGAAGGTGGGCGTGGCCTCGATGCTGGGCGTCGGAACGGTGGTGGCTCTGTGGCTACCGAAAGGGTGGGAGGTGCTGCCCCGAGCCCGGCGCCAAGCGATCCTCGACGAGAGCACCTGGGATGAGTTTCACCAACGGCTCGAGTATCTGGACTACCAGGTTTTTCACGCCCGGGGCGCCCGAGAGGCGCTGCTGCTCTTGGAGCGCTTCCCCAAGGCGATCCTGGTTACCCGAGACGAAGAGTTGGCCGCAGAGCAGTCGCAGCGAAGCTTGCTTCAAAGCGGACCTCCAGCTCAGCTCTTCGAAGAGCTGAGGGTCTGGACACCCGAGAGGAGCGCAAGCAGGCCTTCCTGATCCCTGTCGGTCGATCCCGTTCCCGAATCGGTTACTCTACAGGTCGTTTGTGGGTAGAAGATCCCACTTCGCTTTTGGGGCGATTCACGGAGCGGAGCGACCGCGATCGGAGCTCCTTCTCGATTCGAATGATGCATAGATCATGACCGTAGCAGTCGTCGTCAGGGTACTTCTGATCTTCTTGCTCGTCGCTGTTTTGGCGGGCGGCATCGCTATGCTCGGAAACCAGCTGGGTAGGAGGATCGGGCGTCGGAAGATGACCGTTTTCGGCCTGCGACCCCGCCACACTTCCATCGTCATTACGGCGGCTACCGGAAGCCTGATCGCACTGCTGACACTGATCTTGGCCATGATCGCGTCCCGCGACGTTCTGGAGGCGGTCACCGGCTCTCAGGAGCGGCTGAATAGGCTTCAGGAGCGGGAGACCCAGCTGCGGCGCCGGGTCGCGCAGCTGGCCGAAGACGTTCGCCGGGGGACCATCATCTGGAACTACGGCGAGCGGGTGGCTCTGGTGACCATTCCGGCTGGATTTAAGGAGGGCCAGGTGGCCGAGGCCATCGGACGCCTGTTGGCTCAAGTGAACTCCTTGACCATCCGAAAGAACAACCGGGTGGCCCTCGTGCAAGGCGAGCAGCTCTTCGAATCCGATCAGATCTTGGTTAAATATTCGCGGGAGCACTTTCGAGAGTGGGTGGAGCGGTACACCGAGCTCGAGCAGCCGGTGGGCATCTGGGTGGTGGTGACGGAGAACTGCCTGTTCAAGGACCCGGTTCCGGTGGACATCGAGAGCTTTCCGGTGCGGGTGGTCTTCACCGAGGGCGAACTGGTCTACTCGCGGGAGATTCGGCCCGAAGAGTTTCTGGTGGACTGGTACCTGTTTCTCGAGGAGCTGAAGGCGACCGCTTTGCGGGAAGGGATGATCGAGATGAACGAGAGCTTAGGGGGAGAGATCACCGGCGATGGTCTGCGCGATATCTCGCGTCGGGTGGAGACCCACGGGGGGCCGGTTCTCCTTAAGGCCATCGCTAAGCGAGAACTTTATCAAAGCAGCAACCTCGACGTGGCTATCGAGGTTGAACCTCTGTAGCGA
>CAZDLH010000434.1:0-3069 GCA_964505925.1 uncultured Burkholderiales bacterium | reverse complement strand
GTAGCCACCTGGAACGGAGAGTTCTCCGAACCCCAGGCGATCCCGAGAGACTTGGAGCCGTTGTCGGAGATGTCGACCACTTTGAGGTCGATCATCACCTGGTCGAGCGGACGGTCCAGTTCGGCCAGAAGCTCCCGCGCCTGGTCGATGGCTCCGGGGGAGCCTTCGGCGATCAGGAGATTCAGTCGGGTGTCCACGTTGTACTGCACGTCGGGCACTAAGGTCGAGAGCAGCGCGCGGATCTCATTGATGTCGCCGTACTTCACCGAGAGGAACTCTCGAAGCGGCGGCGGCGGCGGCTCAGGAACGCGGTCGAGGTTCGCCAACTCACGCTTGATCTGCAGCAGATCGTCGCGGGAGCCTTCGGCGTAGAAGCCGTTCATCGTCGGGTGAGGGATGAAACGAACCCGGGAATACTGGCCACGAAGAAAGTCCACGACCTTAGCCGAGGGCGCCTGTTCGAGGAGGTACTCCATCCGGATAGCGTCCTGGGGCACGACGGCCTGGCGAACGTTGCTCTCCGAAAGGATATCATCGGCGATCTCGGCGAGCTTTTCGGGCTCAGCGACCACGATAGTATTCTCGATGATCTTATAGTCGTACTCGGCTTCCTGCATCTGCAGGATGAGAGCCATTGCGCCTTCCACCGGGACATTTTTCAAAGTCACGGTGACGGAGCCGGCTACCGTAGGTCCGACGTAGATGTTGCGATTCATCTCTTTGGCCAAAACCTTGAGAACGTAGACTAGGTCCGCATTCACAAAGTCGAGGGTCACCAGCTTCTGCGGCGGTGTTTTTGGCCGCTGCGGAGCCTGGCGAGGTCGAAGCGCCGAAACCGGAGCCGAACCCTGTCCTTCGAAGGCCGTAACTCGCGGAGCGGCTACGGGCTGCGGGGCACTCTGGGCGACCGTCGCAGGAGCGGCGGTCTGAGCAGGTCTAGGAGCTTGGGCGGTCGACTGCGTCTGCGCGGGCACCGACGCTTGCGTCTCGGCAACCTTGGCAGGCGAGGCACTCGTCGTTTCCCCCGACGCCATTTGGTTAGCAGAGATCGCCAGCAGCAGTCCGTTGGAACCGGCCGCGGTCGTCACCTTGTACTCGGGCGGAGAAATTACGTCTACGTAGATCCGCACAGTATTCTCCGTGTACTGCGCAACGCGAACTCGTTCGACGAGGCCCTGGTTCACTTCCGTGGATGCCGGGACTCCTTCTTTGAGCTTAGCGGGAAATACGTCTAGAACAATAAGTTTTTGAGGACTCGTCAGCACCTTTGAACGGTGCTGAACCGGCCCGGTAGCCCCAACCTCTACGCTGAGCGTCTGGCCCTTTGGCTGAACTTTAACTCCGGTCACAGTCGACATCGGCTGCGACCAAGCAAGCCCGGCCATGAGGACCGCGAACACTACAACCGTAGCGGCACGGAAGCCTACATACCTAACATTTGGCATATGCCAAACCCACCTCCCTTATGGATTGAAACGGAGCCACCACATAGTCTCGACTGCCCTAAGCCCAAACACTCCTCTTTAAGGAGAGCCAGCCCGCGCAGCCTTCCCGTCACACTCTATAGTACGACAAGACGAGCGCTACAGATAACATCCACCATGAGCGCTCACAATTCTCAGGGACGGGTGGGATTCCTCCATGAAAGAACCACAACGTTGGCAGTCATCACTGAGCTGCCAAGCCTAAGACCACCATCGAAGCCGGGGCGAATTCCGCCAACTCAGAACTGGTCATACCCTTGAGCGAGGTCGTATTAAAGCCGTTAAACGGGTTTGCTACGACGCACTTAATCTTGAACTCTTTGCTGAGATACCGCTCGATATTCTTGAAAGAGGAGGTACCGCCGGACAGCACCACCAGGTCGATCCCGTCATCTTTATAACGTGACCGGTAGTAGTCGATCGAGCGCTGAACCTCGGTCACCAACTCTTTGAGGACGGGCTCCACGAGCTTGAAGATCTTCTGGGTCGCGGGAGCCTCTTCACTCTGCTCATCGACCGCGATCACGCCCTTCTCCTTCTTGTGCTTCTCGGCCTCATCGAAAGGCAGATTGAGGTTCTGTCCGATGGCCTTGGTAAAGGAGTTTCCGGCGATCGAGATAGTACGATTATGGCGCAACCGCTGCTTGCTAAAAATATTTATAGAAGAGAACGAAGCGCCAATATTTACCAGGACGACCGTACCGTTGAGCGACTCCTCATCGAGGCAGAACTGGAGCGCTTTCTGAAGGGCCAGCGGTTCGAGGTTAATGCCCGCGGGCTCGACGTCGGCGAGCTTAACGACTTCCCTGGCCGCCTCTACGATCTCGTTGGGCACGGCTACCAAGAGCACTTCCATCGTTCGACCGTCGCCGGAGTCATCACTCAAAATAATCCCCTGAACGCTAGCGTCCGCCACCGGATAAGGGAGATACCTTTCGGCCTCAAAGCGGATGGCCTGATTGACCTCTTCTTGTTTCATCTTGGTCATCGGGATGGGGCGGATCACCACCTGCTGTCCAGCAACCGCACAGGCCAGCTTAAACTTCCCACCCAACTGGATATCGTTGGCCCGGAGTAGCCCTCCGATAGTGTCACCTAGAGCCTGGGCATCGAGAATCGAACCGTCCTTGATCGCCATCGGAGGGGTCGGTGCCACCGCGAAGTTCACCAGTTTGGGAGGGCCGCCCTTGCCCTTTTCCACTACCGCAAACTTGATGTGACTGCTGCCGATATCGATAGCCCCTTGTTCGGGAGCCTTACTAAACAGTTTCCTAAAAAAATCCAAGATGCCATCCTCTAGCCCGACGACCGGGTGATTTGACTCGAGCCTCCAGCAAGACGCTGTCTGAGCCAGTAGGCGAAGCCCCTTCTCCTCCCAGATCCGATCTCCTCTCACCGCGGCGGCAGGGGAGCCGACGGTCGCAGCCACACCCCGAAAGCAGGAGATCTCTCCTCGTTTTGAACAAACTCGTGGAATGCTATTCGCCGAGCTCCCGCTCCTGTCTGAACTGCTCGCTTTTTGGGCCTTCCCCCTCGGCCTTCTCGTCGGCAGCTTCCTGAACGTCGTGATCTACCGACTTCCGCT
>CAZDLH010000433.1:0-3074 GCA_964505925.1 uncultured Burkholderiales bacterium | reverse complement strand
GCCTCAGACGCTGGCTCCCATCCTACACGAGCAGCTCGAGACTCTGACTGTGCTCTACCCGGAGCAGCGATACGAAACCGACCTTAGCGGAGCTGTGGTAGGGAAAGTGCACCGGGAAAGTTTCGGGCGGGTAGCTCGGAATCTCTTGGAGAACGGCGCGCGTTACGCAGGGCCGAAGCCCATCGAAGTCCGCCTTTTGGAGTCCGACGGGGAAGTCGTCTTCGAGGTGGCCGATCGGGGTCCCGGCCTGAGCGCGGAACAGTCCGAGCTTGCCTTTCAACGATTCGCCCGTTTAGATAGCGGAAGGTCTCGAAGCGACGGCGGGTTCGGGCTCGGTCTGGCTATCGTTCGGGCGCTGGTCGAAGAGATGGAGGGCTCTATAGAGTGCTGTCAGCGCGACGGTGGCGGAGCGCTCTTTCGGGTGCGCCTTCCGCTCGCTCCGGTCGAGGGGGTCGAAGGGGGTTGAGCGAAGCCACCGTCGGCGGTTTGGCACCGACGGTAGTACAGCTGTATGAAACGTTCAGGAACAGTTCGGAGAAACCTCAGCTTCGTTCGGTATCTTAGGAGTCGTAGAGAACAGATTCTCACGGGAAGATTGGAGAAAAGCATCGTGAAAAAGTCGAGCAAGAGATTTTCAAAAGCCTTGGGTTCCTTGTTGGGACTAGGCCTGATCGTGGGTGCGGTGTTCGCGCCGGTGTCGGCGGAGCCCAACCGAGATCGCGGACAGTACGCTGAGAAGATGATGGAGCGGATGAGCGAGAAGCTGAATCTGACCGCCGAACAGCAGACTCAGATCCGGTCGATCGTCCAGCAGCAGATGGAGGACGGTAAAGCGCTCCGAGAGCAGATGCGGGACGTCTATACCGATGAGCAGCGTCGTGCGATGCGCGACCGATGGAAGAGTAATCGCGAGCGCCCTCGGGGTGAGCGCCCCTCGCGGGAAGAGTGGCAGCGCCAGTTCCAAGAGCTGGGCGTGACGCCGGAGCAGCAGGCTCAGATGAAGGAGTATCGCGAGCAGATGAGGGCTCACCGCCAGCAGACCAAGGAGCAGTTCCAAGAGGTACTGACCGAGGAGCAGCAGGCGCAGCTCCAGGAGATGAAGTCGCAGTGGAAAGGCCGTAAGGGTCCTGGAAAGCATCGTCATCGAGGCGGACGATAACGCCTAAAATAGAGGAAGAAGCCCGTTGACCTAAGCCCTTAGGCCGATACGCTCGGGCTAAGGCGGAGTACCACTAGGGCCTCCTAATGACTGAGACTTCGATGCACAACAGCATCGGAGTCTCAGTTTTTTATTCGGCTTGCGGGGCAGCGCTGCTCTTATCCGATCGTGTGTTCCACTGTTTAGTTAACAACCTAGACACTCATTCGATGGGGCCAGGCCTTATCTTAAGAGCATGATAAGACTCGACTCCACTCGCATTTTCTCCCCGGTGAGGCCTCCTCAGGTCCACGAGCGCTCGCCGTCGGCGCCGGCAGCCGACCGCTTCACGTCCGGTGGTGCCCCGGAGACGGGAATGGACACCGTCGCTCTACTGCAGAGTGCGCAGCTGCAGGGTGCGGCTGAGGTGGAGGCCGCCGATGAGGTGACGTTTCACTATCCCGGCAGGGAGGGGTACGACACCAACTTTTTAGGCAGGGAGCTCCCTTTGCCCACCCTCAAGCCAGAGCTTCAGGCCAAGGTGGCCCCGCTGTTGAGCGATCCTAGTCAGAGTGAGCTCGAATACACGAATTTCTCTATCGTAATGAATAAAGAGCGCAGGCAGCCGTTCTTCAGCGCGGTGAACATCGACGGGTCGCGCATCGTGAGTGTGCCTCGCGACGGTAAGTGGACCATCGACGGGCGGATCGCCCGTGAACACCAGCTGGGCAACGAAGCTTACAGCAGCAACCCGATCGACCGGGGACATCAGGTTCGGCGGCGCGACGCAGCCTGGGGTGAGCACGCTCACCGGGCTAGCAACGACACCTTCGCCTATACGAACGCAGCCATGCAGCACGGTAGCCTAAACCAAAAAGAGTGGCTCGAGCTGGAGAATCACGTGCTGGACACGGCTAGAAACACCGGGATGAAGATGACCGTCTTGACCGGTCCGGTGCTCCGCGATGACGATCCGAAGTTCGACAACCGGGGGAAAGTTAAGCCGGCCACCCAGATGCCGCAAGAGTTCTGGAAGGTCGTGGTCTGGAACGACCCGGCTGAAGGGCTCAAAGGGTCTGCCTTCGTGCTCTCGCAGGCGGACTACGTGGGACGAGACTCTCTTTACAAGAACAGTTTTGAGCCGGGACGACTTTCGGTCTATCAAGTGCCGCTGGAAACGTTAGAGGAGGCCACCGGCCTCGGTTTCGGTCCGGTGGCCGACGCTAGTGATGGGAGTCGTAGGATCGACAGCGTGGCTCAATCGAGCCTGCCGGGAACGCAGCCCGCGCTCGCCGTTTCAGGACCGCTCAACGGTGGGCCAGAGGGATTGCTCGAACCGATCCTGCTCACCTAACCTTTTAGACGGGTGGTTTTAGGCGGGTCGATCCTGGCGTAGCCAAGCGCAGACGTCGGCGGCGGCGTAGGTCAATATCAGGTCGGCGCCGGCTCGCTTGATGGAGGTCAGCACCTCTAAGGTGGCGGCTTTCTCGTCGAGCCAGCCGTTAGCGGCTGCGGCTTTCAGCATGGAGTATTCGCCGGAGACGTGGTAGGCGGCTAGCGGGTAGTCGGTCTCTCGGCGTAGATCCGCTAAAATGTCCAGATAGGCGAGCGCCGGTTTGACCATCAGAATGTCGGCCCCCTCTTGGATATCGAGCCGAGCTTCTCGAATCGCTTCCCGGCGGTTGGCCGGATCCATCTGGTACGAGCGCCGGTCTCCTTCACCCGGGGTGGAATGAGCGGCCTCCCGGAACGGGCCGTAGAGCGCGGAGGCGTACTTGACCGCGTAGCTCATGATCGGTGTGTCCCGGAAGTCGCTTTGGTCTAGAACTGCTCGCAATGCTGCGATCCGACCGTCCATCATGTCCGAAGGGGCAACGATGTCCGCTCAAGACTCGGCGTGGGAGAGCGCCGTGCGCGCGAGGCTCGGCAGAGTCAG
>CAZDLH010000432.1:0-3078 GCA_964505925.1 uncultured Burkholderiales bacterium | reverse complement strand
CGAACCTACGCGAACTGTTTATCCACGAACACAAGGACCTCTACAGCGCAGAGCAGCAGATTCTCAAAGCGCTGCCGAAGATGGCGAAAGCTTCCGAGCATCGAGAGCTAAAGAAAGCCTTCCAGGACCATCTGGAAGAGACCAAGGGCCAGATGTCCCGGATCGAAGAGATCTTTAAGACCATCAACTACTCTCCGCGGGGGGAGCACTGTGAAGCCGCCGCCGGTCTTATCAAAGAGGGCGAAGATCTGATCAAGACCATCGAACGCGGCCCGGTACGAGACGCGGCTTTGATCGGGGCAGCCCAGCGCTTCGAGCACTACGAGATAGCAGGCTACGGAACCGCCCGGACCTTCGCCGAGCAGCTCGGTAACGAGAGGGCCCAGCGACTGCTCCAGGAGACTTTAGAGCAAGAGAGCGCGACCAACGAACTCTTGAACAACCTAGCCATGAACCTCAACCGTAGAGCCCTTAAGGTCTAGGCCCAGCGGCCTCGGCCGTTGGTCCTAGCTCGCGACGGCCTCGGCCGTTGACCCCAGCTCGCGCCACCTCTAGATAACGGAGGGTAGAGGCGCGAGCTTTCTCTATTCCAGGACTAGTTAGCCTAGGCTCCTCATCGAGGTCTAAACGATACTGAAGTCCTCGGCGAAGATCCGCTCGAACGGAACTCCCGCCTCTTGGAGCTGAGCCTTCAACGAATCCATCATCGGGGTCGGTCCGCAGATCAAGTATACGCACTCGTTTAAGGGGCCGACGTACTCGTCGAGCCGTTCAGCAGTGAGATACTCCTCATCATCCCCCTCGCCGGTCTCGTGGACCACCAGTTCGAACCTGTCTTTACCCAGCTGTGATTCGAGCTCCCGTAGCTCATCTAGGTAGAGCGCCTCGTCCTCGCTGACCACACTGTAGACCAGACTGATCTTCGGACGATGCTGCTCTTGGAGCCGCCGGTCGCCCGCCATGCTCAGCAGGGGAGTGATGCCGATCCCTCCTGCCACCAGCACGGCTCTATGCTCATCGTAGTCGAAGGCGTGCTCTCCGAAACGGCCGTAAGGGCCCCAGATCTTCGCTCGGTCGCCCTCTTTCAAGGCCCCTAGCTGGGCGGTCCAGTCGCCCAGCTCTTTGATGGACAGTCGGATCATCGCCTCCTGAGTAGGAGAGGAGATGCTGAACGGATGGGGCTCCGGAGCTAGCTCTTCGTTCTCGAACTGAACGTAGACGAACTGCCCTGGTCGGTACTCGAGCCTTCGCAGCGGACGCAGCGGACGCAGGAGGATCTCGACGAAGTCTCCCTGCTCGGTGACCTCGTGCACCACGTAGTCGTACAGCGGCCCAAACCAGCGATAGAGTAGCCTGATATACAGGAAAGAAAGAAGAGCGACGGTGCACAAGAACCCGAACCAGATGGTCAACGGCAGATGGGTCCGCACCTCACCTTCCGCGATAAACCCGTGATAGAGAAGGCCGATAAAGACCAGCCCCAAGAGGCTGTGGGTCCACCTCCAGACGTGGTAAGGCAAGACCCGCCAGACCGAGATAGCCACCAGGATCGCGATCGAGAAAAGCCCGATCAGCCCGCTGTTGCGCACCGGGTCCTCGGAGAACCAGAGGAAGCTGAAGAAGTCCACCTGCGGGTCGAGAGCCAGGCAGATCGGGTGCAGCAGCACCAAGACGACCGCGGACTCCCCGAGACGGCGATGAGCCTGATAAGCTTTGTCGAGTCCGCCGAAGAGCGAGTCGATCGCCTGAATCCGAGTAGAGAGTAGGAAGGCCCAACAGATCAAGGTGGTGGCGCCCAGGCTACCGATCTTAGCCAGATACTTGAGGCCGTAGTGGTAGGTGGTTCCGTAAGCCCACAGGGAGCCGAAATAGATTCCGAAGGTAGCCAGTAGAGAGCCCAACACCAGAGCGTAGCCCCAGTAGTACTGCTTCTTCATCACTTTATGGGAGGGTTCGGTCATCGTGTCCTCAGCTCTGAAAGCGCCCCTTCCGCCTTAGACCGACCCTACCGTGGGAAAGAGGAGGCGACGCCTCGGTTTTTTACGGAGCCAACGTGTGCATCGCCCTAAAGAGATCTTCCCTTTGGAGACGGAGTTGATACCCATACTCTAAAGCCTGGGTCAAAAGCGTCCCCCGTAGAGCCGTCAGATCCAGACTGTCGCACTGGGTAGACCGCGCAAAAACGAGGATCCCCTTAGGCGTCTCCTCGATCCTCTCGACGGAAAGCGGGTGTTCCCCAAGAAGTCGGGTGACGGTGTGGCGACAGACGGCTCTTCCGTCGGACGGGAAAAAAGCGATGATCAGGCTACAGTCGGCGTTCAACTGGAGCCCTCGCATCGGGACTTAGAGGCGACACGAAGCTCGCCGAACACAGCGCCGAATGCCGGGCGAGTCGAAAACGATGGGGTTCGATTCATAGGCGTAGCTTCACGACGGTCAGCCCCCAACCTCCTTCATGATGGCCCCCATCTCGATAATCGGCGACCTGTCGATGGCGCTTCAGATGGTCCTGAATGGCGTTGCGGAGGGCTCCCGTGCCCTTACCGTGGAGGATCTCAACGGACTCGATCTGAGACAGCGACGCCCGGTCTAAGAAGCGATCCACCTCCAACAGCGCGACGTCTACTGTCTGTCCTCGAACCGAGAGCCGCCGCTCGAAATCCGCCGCCGCGGCGCTGGGTCGAACCTCGATGGCGTCTCGAACCTCCGGCGCTCGGGGGCGGGTTTGATCGGTGAGGACCTCGAGCTCCTTGCGCTGGAGGCTCATCTTCAAGACCCCTAGCCGGACGTCTACCCGGCTACCTTTTTGCTCGATCACCTCACCCTGCTGACCCAACTTCGGGGCGTAGATGCGAGTGCCGGGCTCCAGTGTTCCCGGCCCCCGGGACCGCTGCGGTCCCTCGGAGGCCTCGTCGGGCTGCCGCTCGCGCCGCCCCCCCTTTCTGCCGGACCCGGGCTTGGGCTTCGGCAGGCGCTTCTGCTCGCTCTCGAGGCCGGTCTCCACGGTCCGGGCCAGAGTGCGCGCCTTGTGGCCTAGATCGTCGAAGGCGATCTCGCTTTCGGCGACGGGGGTGCGAC
>CAZDLH010000431.1:0-3079 GCA_964505925.1 uncultured Burkholderiales bacterium | reverse complement strand
TTTCGCCGTCCGGCGGCTCTGCCCAGCGGTTACGATAGCATACCCTGGTCCGATAGCCTCAGCGAGGCGCTCGAGGTCGGCCTCAGTGTGGAGCTCGTCGTCCACCCGAAGATCGATGCGGTCGAGGCGCCCGTGCCGATCCAGCACCGACTGAGCTGTGCTTATATCGGCTAAGACCAGATTGTCGAGGGCGCTCTCTACCGTCCCCGCAGAGGGGCGAAACAGACCCGCTAACCGGAGCTTTTGAGCCTTGCCTCCAGCCCGAACCCATCGTTCTTCCCCCACTCGCCACTCCAGTCGAGCTGCCGTCGTCCCGGAGACGACGACCTCGTTGCGAGACCCTATCAGTCTGGTCAGGCGGAGAGGGTCGCCGCTTTCGCCACTTTCGATCCGGCCGCCGGTCCAACCCCGGAACTCGCCGTCGGCCAGAGGGTCGATCCCCAGTAGAGTAAGAACGGTGGAGCGGTCGTCGATCCCCTCGTCCCTAACCTCGTCGATACCGTCGTCGGACGCCGACTCCGGGGACGAGGAGAAGATCGCGAGCCCCTCTACGACGGGTGCGCTAGCTCTCCACCCGAGCTCGACCCTGAGCCTCCGGTAGACGGCCTCCGGAACCTCCCCTCCCGGGGCTATCAGCTGGTGGGTGCTCCGACCCACGAGGGCCTCGGTGGACAGGTCGAAGGAGCGCTTCGAACTGATGCTCGCCAGATCGATGGCCAGAACTCCGGCTACCGCCACCGCGATCGAGCATAAGGATAGTAGGGGTAGCCAGAGATTCCGGCTCAGGTACCGCAGGTAGGAGCGCCAGAGAAGGCGAGGCACCGTAGTTCGCCGCAGCCGTTCTTCTTCTAAGTCGGTGCGGAGCCGGCGTCCACCGTCGAGGAACAGGTGACCGCAAAGGCGTTGTGGGCGTGAATACTCTCGTAGTTGGTCACTTGAACCTTGTAGGACTTGAGTCTTCGATCGTCGCGCAGTCGCACAGCCACGTTCCGGGCGATATCTTCTACGAAGGCCGGATTCTCGTAAGCCTGCATCGTGACGAAGCGCTCATCCGTTCGTTTCAGGAGCGGGTATAAAGGAGCCGAGGCCGCAGATTCGGCCATCTCGTACAGCTCCTCGATCCAGACCTTGGCCAGCTGCCCGTCCTCTTCGATGAGCTCGACTTCGATGGAGACCTGACCACGCTGATTGTGTGCCCCGTAGTCAGAGATGGCCTTGCTGCAGGGGCACAGACTGGCCACGGCGACATCGGTGCGGATAATGAAGCGTCGACCGCTCGGCCCGCTCTCCCCTACGAAGGTCGCCCGACAGTCGATATAGCCCTTCTGACCGCTCACCGGAGCGGCTTTCTCGATAAAGTACGGAAACTCCATGGAGACCTGGGCTGCCGAAGCCTCGAGCTTTAGTTTCAAGTCCGCTAAGATATCCGGGATCGCCTTCATCGTGATCTTTCCCCGATGCTGGTTCAAGACCGTAATGAAGCGGCTCATGTGGGTGCCTTTTACCTCGGACGGTAGAGAGACCGAAAGGCTCACATTGGCGACCGTCTGCTGAGTTCCGTTCGTGCGGTCTAAAACGGTGATAGGGTACATGAGATCGCAAACCCCGACCTGAGCCAGCGCGACTTTCCGCGTATCCGGCGTCTTCTGGATATCGACGAGTTCCATGAATCTTCTCCTCTTTTTGGCTCAGCACTCTGGCCTGTGAACACTCAGCCCATGCCGCGCCTGGACCTCTTACCCACCCCCGTGAAGGGTACACCTAGGCCTCGCTGCGGCCTTCCCCCAGGCGGCTTCGCCTCGCGAAAAGCGGTGAGCAGGGCTCCACCGGGGAAGGGGAGTAGCTACCGCCCATGCCCAAGTATGGAAGCCTCGAGCCGTATATCCCGTGGCGAACCCGCCCTCTTCCACTCGACTGGGAGTTCGAGTTCGAGCGCACTGCTCCCCTACGAGTCGAACTCGGTTTCGGAAACGGAGACTATCTGACCCGCTGCGCGAGCGAACACCCGGACCGGAACTTCGTGGGTATCGAGGTCTGCTGGGGTTCGGTCTGGCGGGCTCTGAGATCCACACACAAGCAGCGGCTTCCGAACGTTCGCTTCCTGTTGGAGGATGCTCGAGCAGCCGCCCTGTGGGGTTTCCAGGAACGGTGTGCCGAACGGATCACCGGCCTGTTTCCGTGTCCTTGGCCGAAGGTGCGCCACGCTAAGTTTCGGCTCTTCCAGCCCGATTTCATGAGGCTTCTGAACTCCCGGCTGACCGACGACGGGCTCTTGGAGATCGTCACCGATTCCGCACCGTACCGCGATCAGATCCTAGGCGACTGCACGCCTGAGGCCACCGGGCTCTCCGTCGAACTCGAAGTCGTCCCCGCCACCTATAGCACCAAGTACGAACGAAAGTGGAAAGACCAGGGGCAGACGGAGTTCTATCGACTAGAGTTTCGCAAAACAGCCCACCCTACTATACCCAGACCGGAGATCATCACCGTGAAGTATCACACCCTCGAAAGCTTCGATCCCGAGCGATTCGACCCCCAGAGCCAACGAGAGCCGTACACTGTTCAGTTCAGGACGTTTCTGTACGATCCCCTACGGCAGGTCGGCGTGCAGGAGGTCTTCGCGAGGGAATCGGACCTAGACCAGCACTTCTGGGTCCAGATCCGCAAGGCCGAGAAGGGCTGGGCCGTCCACCCCGCTGGGGGGCCTCCCCTCCTGCCCCTCCCCTCCGTGCAGCGAGCCCTCGATCTCATCAAAGAAGCTGCCGAACACGGTTGACCGCGCGAAGCGCTACCCGGAGAGCTCCGGGGGCTGCAGCTTGGGCGAGACTAGAGTAAGCAGCAAAACCGCCGCAAACGCTAGCAGAGCCGACCCTTGGAGAAGCCCCCCTAGCGCCGTTCCCGGTGGCCACCCGAGGAGCTCGCCCGCCGTCCGAAGGACCCCCCCGGCAGTCAGAAGGGCCAGTAGGACCCAAGGGGAGCGCTCCCAGCTGAGCCGCCGGCACTCGTAGGCCGGCAGCATACGCAGCGCCATACCCATGATCATAGTCGAGACGAAGCCTACAGCGAAGGCGTGGCGAGC
>CAZDLH010000430.1:0-3081 GCA_964505925.1 uncultured Burkholderiales bacterium | reverse complement strand
GACCCCCCTAAATACAGAGCGAGCAGCGAGAGCAGAGCGACCAGATCCAAAGGGAGACGATCGCTGATGAAGCCGAGGATGGTCAGCCCCAGCACGACCAAAGTAAAAACGAGAGGGTCCATATTCAGGCCGCGTCCCTGGCCGCCGCCGAGGGACTATTCGTCTTCGGCTGTCCTCTCCGAGTTACGGCGAAGAGTCTTCGGACCGATGGTGAGAACAGGGCAGGGGGCGTGCCGTACCACGCGCTCGGCAACGCTTCCGAAGAGCCAGCGGTTCAGACCGGTGCGACCGTGACTCGTCATCACGATGAGTTCGACGTTCTCTTTCTCGGCATACGCCAAGAGCGGATCGGCTCCCAACCCTTCGCCTTCGATCAGTACCGTTCGGCAAGGGACCTCCTCGACTTTGAGTCCGTCGAGATACGCTTGGTAGGAGGCGCGCTCTTCCTTGTGCACCTCGTCCACATCGAGATAGGACCAAGTCGCCGGGGGAAGCACGGTCAGCTCCGCAGCCCGGACCAAGACGATCTCCGCTTCGTGGCGCTTTGCGATCTTGATGGCCGGCTCGATGGCCTGTTCGGCGAGCGGTGAACCGTCGAGGGGAACGAGAATCTTTTTATACATGAAAGCCTCCTGTCATACCCGATGCTAATCGATCGCCCTGTACTTTGAGGCCTCTCAGCTCGATGCCTTTCTTCGGGGAAACGAGATCGGAACTTTCTCCGGAGCCCCCGGACAAGCGTCCTCGGAGCTCGAAATGTCGTCGCAGCGCCGAGAGATATCTTTACCGAAGGATATCGTCTTGGTCGAAGTCGGTAACCAGAATGCTGGCCCCGGTCTGGAGGTCGGGGGAGGAGACGCTCTGAGCCCTCACTCGGAACATCTTCGGTTGGCCCAGCTCGGCCGGCGCTCGATAACGATAGGTGTTCTCGTCCACCATCTCTAAGGTCCCCTCCCCATCGAGCGTCCAGGTCAGCCTCTCCGGTTCCAGATTCCGAAAAGCGGCCTGGAGTAGCACCTCCTCGCCAGGTCTGAGCACCGAAGCCATCGGATGAATCGAGATCCCCACGTCTCGATTTCGACGATCGATGGCGACCTCCACTCGAGGGAAACCGTCGGGGGTCTCCTCCACCTTCTCCACCGGCGGCTGGAACTGCTCCCACGCACGCCACCCGCCGTACTCCACGTGGATCAGCGGAGCGGGTAGCGCTAACGGGTTCCCGTTCGCATCGCTGGCATAGGCCCGCAGCGTGTAGACAGCCAGGGGAAACTCATTAAAGCTGAGCCGAACCTCTCCGTGAGAGCCGTCGAAGCGCCAACTCGCGAGCGCAGGGTCGCCCAGCCGGGCGTCTTGAGAGTAACAGTCCACCGTCAGATGCTGACCGCCGATGGAACGCAGATCGTAGCTCAGAACCGCACGCTGACTCCGAGCGAGTTCCACCAAACGGAACTTCCCGTTAATATAGACCGGTGGGGTCTGCGGGGCGGCCTGCACCGGTTGGTGTCCGAGATAGACGAAGAGCAGGGCCAGTGCGAGTATCACCTGGCCCGAATTACGACCGAGCATAAGGGGGAGTTAGCCGCGGAACAGGAGGTTCCTGGAGGGACTCCGCCCCCGGTGACAAAGGGCGTGAACATAGCTAGGGTTTGAGCTTCTCTGTAGGGGGGCAGCAGACAACCGAAGGGGTAGACCGCTTGAGCGCGAGCAGACCCCGCTCGCTCCACAGTACCAATATGAGAGGGAGAACGCCGCGGAGCCTCGGGCACCGGTGTGCGACTATAGACAAGATGATGAAAGTTTTCCTCGCGAAGCCGAGGGGGTTCTGCGCCGGAGTCGATCGAGCGATCGATGTGGTCGAGATCGCCCTAGATATTTTCGGTCCGCCCGTCTACGTCCGGCACGAGATCGTGCACAACGATCACGTGGTGAACGAGTTGAGAGGGAAGGGCGCCATCTTCTTGGATGACGTGACCGAGATCCCCGAAGGGGCGGTCACCATCTTCTCTGCGCACGGCGTCTCTCCAGCTATTCGCGATCAGGCCAAAGAGCGCAACCTGCAGGTTATCGACGCCACTTGCCCTCTGGTCACCAAGGTCCATCTCGAGGCCATCCGGTATGCCAAGAAGGGCTACTCCATCGTACTGATCGGACACCGCAACCACGTCGAGGTGGAAGGCACCATGGGGGAGGCCCCCAAGGCGATGGTTCTGGTCGAGTCCCCCAAAGATGTGGGCAAACTCGATTTCCCCGAAGGGACGAAACTCGTCTACCTGACCCAGACCACGCTATCGATCGACGACACCCAAGAGGTGATCGATGCTCTGCGGAAGAGGTTCCCCGACATCGAGTCCCCCCCGAAAGACGATATCTGCTACGCGACCACCAACCGGCAGGCCGCCGTCAAAGAGATGACCGACAAGTGCGACGTGATCCTGGTGATCGGATCGCCCACCTCGTCGAACAGCAACCGACTGGTCGAAGTGGCCCAGAGCCGTGGGTGCCGCGCCCACCTGATCAACGACTCCTCGCAGCTGCACGCGGAACTGCTCGAAGGGACGAAGCGACTCGGGATCACCGCTGGCGCCTCCGCTCCTGAGCATCTGGTTCAAGACGTGGTCCGATGGCTAGAGAGAAACTTCACCATCGAGTTCTGCGACCTGGACGTGATCGAAGAAGACGTCCAGTTCACCCTTCCCAGGGAGCTGGTGGCCTTGCGAAAACAGAGCGGTAAAGAACTCACACCGACGAAGAGCTGAGGATGACCCGACGCGAAAAGGCTCTCCGGGTCCTCGAGATCCTGGATCGGCTGTACCCCGAGGTTCCGATCCCCCTAGACCATAGGGACCCGTTCACCCTTTTGATCGCGGTGCTGCTCAGCGCTCAGACCACCGACAAGAAGGTGAACGAGGTGACCCCCGCCCTCTTCGCCAAGGCGGCCACGCCGGCGGAGATGGCGGTCCTAGGGGTCGACGAGATCCGGGACTCCATCCGGCAGATCGGGCTGGCCAATACCAAAGCCAAGAATATCGCCGGACTCTCGGAGATCCTCGCGTCCCAGTACGAAAGCCGAGTCCCCAACGA
>CAZDLH010000429.1:0-3086 GCA_964505925.1 uncultured Burkholderiales bacterium | reverse complement strand
AGGTTTCGACTGCCCGTCGAGCGGTTGGGCGAAGTGCTCGACCTCGAGGTGTTCGCCGCCAGCGGCGAGCCGTTCGGCGGCTACTGGCGAGTGGAGCCCGACCCCGAAGGCGACGGCGGGGTCGGCGAGCGCACCGTTCCGGTCCCAGCGCGGGAATGGCCCCCGACGGACGGCCCTTTGCTCGCGGGCTCCGAAGAGGTGCGACCCCTTTTTTCGTCTCTTCCCGAGTAGTTCGCCAGGGGCGTGCGGCCCCGCCCGGCTCGACCTCGCTAGGAGGCGTACGGGGCGCTTTTAGGGAAGTTCAGGACCCATGAGTCCCTCGGACGAGCTCTCATCCCCGGGCGCGATACTCGTTACCGGCTGCACCGGATACATCGGAGGGCGCCTAGTTCCCCGGCTGCTTCAAGCTGGCCACCGGGTCCGGGTGCTCGTGCGCAACGCCGCTCGTCTGGAAGGCCGCCCTTGGCGCGCGAGGGTGGAGGTGGTCGAGGGAGACCTGTCGGAGTCGGGCAGTCTCGAGGGGGCTTTCACCGATCTCCGAGCGGCTTACTATCTGGTCCACCCGTGGGTCGCCAGTGAAGATTTTGAACGGATCGCTTACACCCGCGCGCAGAACTTCGCTCTAGCCGCCCAGGGTCGACTCCAGCACTGCATCTCTTTGAGTGGCCTCGTGCCTCACAGCGGTGAGCCGCAGTCGCGACATTTTAGAAGTCGTGCCGAAGTTGGGCGGATCCTCGCGGGCTCACTCCCGCTCACCGAGTTTCGGGCAGGGCCGATCATCGGCTCCGGCTCCGCCTCCTTCGAGATGGTCCGCTATCTGACGGAGCGCTTGCCGGTGATGGTGGCACCGAACTGGGTGCGGAACCCCCTGCAGCCGATCGACGTCGATGCGGTGCTCGCGTATCTCGAGGCGGCTCAACAGCTCGGACCCCAAGGCGTCGTGAACATCGGCGGTGAGGAGCTCTCCTTCCGGGAGATGATGCTCGGCTACGCGAAGCTGCGAGGGCTGAGGCGGACGATCGTCCCCCTACCGGTTTCCGCCACCCGATTAGCGGCTCTATGGGTGAGTATGGTGACCCCCATCTCCAACAGCTTAGCGGGGCCGCTGGTGGAAGCGCTCGCCTCTCCGGTCCACGCCGATACCGCTCGGGCCCGCGCCCTCTTCCCTAAGATCGAGCCTCGCTCGTACTTGGAGGCCGTTCGGCTCGCTGTGCTGCGGACGAGGGAGGGGTCCGTAGAGACGCGCTGGACCGACGCTTCGGGGGGCTATAACTGGGTGGCGCTCAGGGACCGGGAAGGCGCCGTCCGCGAGGATCGCTCTACCTTCGTGCCAGCGCCGCCCGAGCAGGTTTTCGCGGCCTTTTCATCTATCGGTGGAGACCGAGGCTGGATGGTCTGGGGCGGGCTCTGGCGGCTCAGGGGGGCGTTCGATCGACTGATCGGAGGCCCGGGTCTCAGTCGGGGAAGGCGCCACCCCAACGAACTGGTGCCGGGCGAGGCTTTGGATTTTTGGCGGGTAGAGCGGGTAGAGCCCGGGCGCAGACTGGTGCTGTGCGCCGAGATGAAGCTTCCGGGCAAGGCCTGGTTGATGTGGGAGGTGAGGCCGGTCGAGGGCGGCTCTCAGTTGGTTCAGTCCGCGCTCTTCGTTCCCAGGGGGTTAGCCGGTTTTCTCTATTGGTATGCGATGTATCCCGCCCATCGCTTCATCTTTTCAGATCTGTGCCACGCTATCGCCCGGGATGCGGTCGAACGGCACCTGCAAAAAGGCAGTGGAATTCCCTCGACCGTCGAAGGGCCATCCTGAAGCAGCCCTCGGAGATGGGTGCTGCCTAAAGGAGTAGAAAAGCGCCGAGAGCGCTACCGAGGAGTGCAACAAAAACGTGTTAGTTCGACTTTATCAGTTCTTCATCTGGACTTTGGGATACATCTTTTTAGAGCTCTACCGAACGGTGCAAAAAGTGCGGGGGCGCGACCACCTGATGCGGCCGAATGTCGAGGGCTTAGAGCCGATAGAGGTGGTGCGCATCTGTTTGGATAGCTGCCTGGAGGTGCGGCGGGTCGGACCCCGCGAGACCGCCACGGTCCTGTGCGCAGGTTTTCGCCATTTTCGCGAGCCCTGGGCTAGAGACTTCGGGTTCGCCTCTTTCGGGCTGCTCGCGGAAGGGCGCGGCGATGTCGTCTGCGACGGGGTACGGCTGTTCTTTCGCCACCAACGAGCGAACGGGCAGCTCCCCCTAAAGCTGCACTCCACGAACCTCTTAGAGCGGTACCTGCACTCGTTCTTCGCTCGGGTACAGCCGGTGGACTCCGGTCTGATCCCACGATTTCTGACCGCGCACGGTACTCGCTCCTTGGATTCCGTGCTCTTGATCTTGATCGCCTGGGGCGAGTATGTAGAGAGCCACGAAGATACCGAGACGGCCATCGACCTCCACGGTCAGGCGGTCCTCGCCCTCGAGTGGGTCGAGAGATTTCGCGGCTCCAACGGACTGCTCAATCAGGGGCCTTTCTCCGACTGGGCGGACTCGATCGGGCGCAGCGGGGCGATCCTGTACACCAACGTGCTTTGGTGGCGAGCGGTGGCGGCCCTCGAACGGGTCGAGGAGGGGCTCCCGGACGTCTTTCCGTTGCGCCGGGAATCCTCATCGGTGATCCGAGATCGTATTCGGACGGAGCTCTTCGATGAGGAGAGGGGCTATCTCATCAACTCGACTCGCTCCCCGATGTTCACCAGCGCCGGTAACTTCTTGGCGGTGGCCTGGGGTCTGACCGATGAACGGCAGTCCCATCTCGTTCTAGACTACGCTCACGAGCAGGGTATCGGGGCGCCGGTGCCTTCGCGGGTCACCGACCGGGAGTACCCGTTCTATCTGGTCGGGCCGGAGATGTGGATCGCGGGTATACCCAACTACCACACCTCCTGCTCTTGGATGTGGATCGGCGGTTGGCACGCGGTGGCCTGCGCTAAGATGGGCCGGATGGACGAGGCGCGGAGCCTGGTCGACCGGATGCTCGAGACGGTGGCTCGCGACGGTACCGTCTACGAGGTTCACGACCGTTCGGGGCGACCGCTGGCTACCCGGTTC
>CAZDLH010000428.1:0-3087 GCA_964505925.1 uncultured Burkholderiales bacterium | reverse complement strand
ACGCCCAATCTTGGCGTACTCTTCGTCGAAGAGCCCTCTCTAGACATCGTAAAAAAGCGGTGGAGGGCCTCAAGGAGCGCTGCTGGCGAACCCCCTTGGCGAACCCCCTTTGCGAACCCCCTTGGCGAATCTCGGAAAGCCAACTCCTCAGGCCCAGACCAGGAGTTCGGGGCGCGCTGGTCGACTCCTGAGCGTGATGATCGATCTGCGCTCGGATACGGTGACTCGGCCTACGCCAGAGATGAAAGAGGCCATGGTGACAGCGGCCCTGGGAGACGACGTCTACGGGGAGGACCCCACCGTGAACGAGCTAGAGCGGGTAGGGGCCGAGCTGCTGGGTAAAGAGGCCTCGCTCTTCGTGCCCAGCGGAACCATGGGGAACCTGATCTCTCTTCTGGTGCACGCCCCCCGGGGCGCGGAGGTGATCCTAGGCGACGAATGCCACATCTACCAGTACGAGCAGGGCGGGGCCTCGGCAGTGGGCAGCCTGGTCATGCACCCGGTGCCCACCGAACCCGACGGTCGATTGGAGCCGAACCGGGTTCGGGCGGCCCTTCGGAACCGCGGCGACCTTCACTCTGCCTGGCCCGGAGTGATCTGCCTGGAGAACACCCACAACCGCTGCGGCGGCCGGGTGCTGAGCACCGAGTACCAGGACGTGATCAAGGAGATCGCGAGGGAAGCGGGGGTGCCGCTCCACCTGGACGGCGCCCGCTTGGCCAACGCCGCGGTGGCTCTGGGCTGCAGCATGAAAGAGCTGGCTGAGCCGTTCGACTCCGTTCAGCTCGACCTGTCCAAAGGGCTGGGGGCGCCGGTAGGCGGCCTAGTGGCGGGCTCGAAACCGTTCGTGGCCTCGGCCCGCCGGGCTCGTAAGCTGCTAGGTGGAGGAATGCGTCAAGCGGGGGTCTTGGCCGGCGCCGGACTCTACTGCCTGCACCACATGGTGGAGCGCTTGGCCCACGACCATCGCGCCGCTCAAGAGCTCGCTAGGGCTCTAGCCCAACTCCCGGAAGTCGAGCTCAACCTTGCTGCGGTGGAGACCAACCTGGTCTGCTTTCGGCAGCACCGGATGCCCAACGGGGAGTTTCTAGCCCAGATGCGCGAGCGCGGAGTGCTCCTAGGTGAGATCGGCCGGGGCTTCTTGCGGATGGTCACCCACTACGACGTGAGCTCCGAAGAGCTCGAACGGGCGGTGGCTGCAGCCCGGGACACCCTCGCCCTTTGAAGTTCGGTGCTGGCGTCCGAACTAGGTGAACAGGTCCTTCTTGAAGGGCGTGACAAAGAGCTGCTCGTTCCGGTTCTCGACCACCTTCTTTTCGCTGAGAAAGACCAGCACGTCCCGGGTCTGGGGCGGGTCCACGCCTTGGTCGGCGAGGCTCTGGACCAGCTCCTCTTGAGAGACTCCACCGTGATGGAGCAGGCAGTGAACGATGGCTGCCCCGATGCGAGAGCGCGGGTCTTCCTTGAGTAGGCTTTCAGAGCTCATCAGAGAGTGAAAGGTGACATATACGTTGGTGAAGAGGAACTGGAGAAAAAAGAACAGGCAGCCAGCGGCCACCGCTCCCTCGGCGGCGTTGTAGGTGCCTGAGTGCCGAGCCCCGTACCCCCGGTCGGCCATGTAGCCTGCGCCGGAGTTGGCGAGCTCGCTGCCGAAGCTGGCCTCGGAATCCTTGCAGTAGTGACCCACTCCGTAAGCGATCCCGAGCATCACAAACGGCGAGAGGAGATATCCCAGGGTGTGCCCACCGAGATATCCGTACTCCACGAGCAAAGCGTACGACCCTAGCCCGATCAGACAGCTTACAATCACCGAGATCCCGAAGCCCGCCAAAGTCCCGATGGCGTTGCCTGGATGGAGCTCAGGATACTCTCGCTCCAGGGTCTCCTTGATCATCTGCACAGTATGTAGAGCCATACAGGTACTTTACGCAAAATCTTTCTCTGGCGCAACCTTCAAAGGAAACGCCCCTACTTTCGACGCCACCTCCGTGTTGGAAGGAAGCGGAAGCTAGAGGCGTAGGTTGGCGGGCGTGGGCCCGAGAGCGCCCTAGTTGCCCTAGTTGCCGAGGCTCTGGCGAGCTTCCGGCGACAAGGTCAAACACTCCTGGGGATTCATCTGGGCGTTGTAGGCGGCCATCGCATCCTGCTGGGCTCGGGCCGCGTCCAGCATCGACTGCTGGTTAGGGGTCAGTGTGTTCTGTTGGATGTTACCGGACTGCTGAGAATCGAGGGCGTCTTGCTGAGCTCTGCCCGCATCCAGCATCGACTGCTGAAAAGGGGTGAGCTGGTTCTGATTGGCGGTTCCGGTCTGTCGTGTCGCCGCCTGCTGAGCCATGTTGCCTGCCATCTTACCGATCGTCTGAAACATATCTTTATCTCCTTAAGGACCCGTTGTCGTTAACCCAACCTTACGGATTCCGCTCTGACCCGAGTTTGTGGAGCGTCCTCGAGATGTTACGAGTTTATAAACATTCTCACACGAACGGCGGAGCCTACTCTGAAGGACCAACCCGATCTCCCAGAGTTCTTGCTGAATGGGATAGACATTGGTACCATAGAGCGCATGAGTTCTATCGGCCAGTTTCCGAACCAGCAGCCCACTCCGTTCTTCGTGTCGCACAGCGGGCCTAGCGCACCGCCTCAGCTGGTGCCCTCGACCAACGCGGGGGCCTACACCGGTCCCACTCAGTTCGCGAACCTCATGAGTGCCCTCAACGACTTGGTCCAGTCCTGGTCTCATTTTGCAGGCAGCCAGCCGTCTACGCATCCCGCCCCTCTCTGGAGTGAACTGCTGCTGCCCCAGAACCCGTTCCGCCCCCCGTTCGCTTCCACCGCCGCCGTGGGCGAGGAAGACGACGGCCAGATCGGACGGCCACCAGGGCTTCCCATTCGCCCCCCAGGTCTCTCCACCCGGGCTGTTGGCGAAGAGGATGACGGCCAGATCGGCCGGCCGCCGGGCTTCCCCACTCGCCCCCCGTTCGCTTCCACCGCCGCCGTTGGCGAAGAAGACGACGGCCAGATCGGACGGCCTGCCGGGATTACAACCCATCCGCGGTTAGCGTACACGCGGGCAGTAGGTGACGATTT
>CAZDLH010000427.1:0-3096 GCA_964505925.1 uncultured Burkholderiales bacterium | reverse complement strand
CCGAGAAGTATCTAGAGAGCGCCTACACTCGAATACAGTCGATGTCCGAAGAGGACGCCTCGCTGGCCGACACCGCTCTGCTCTTGGGGCAGGTCCTCAGGCGGTTGGAGAAGATCGAGCGCTCGGTACAGGTGACGGTGGTCGCTTTTCAAGCCTATCGCCGCGCCTTATCGCCCGGGGACCCCCGCATCGTCAACGCCCACCTGTCTTTGGTTCTAGCGGAGTCTTCCGAGGTGGAGCGCGACGATAAGGCGCTGTGTATTTCGACTTACCGCACAGCCCTCGAACAGTTCGGAGAGACCTCCTGGCAGTCGCTTCGATGCTTCGCCATCGCGCTGCCGCATCTCGAAGCCGACCAGTGCGAGCGGGGGGTAGCCAGGAGCGAGCGAGCGGTGCGCCACGCCCAAGGGAAGGGGCGCAGCGAACTAGGGCTGTGGCCTGCGGTAGCCTGGGAGGTGGCGTGCGCGCTGCGCTCGGTAGGTCTGCCGGAGGAGGCCACCCAAGCGGCCGGTTGGCAAGTGGAGCTCGACCTGGAACGGCACGGGGAGCGCTCCAGGGAGTTGGCTTTGTCTCGGCTTCGCTACGCCGAGGGGCTCTTCGAAGTGGAGCGATGCGGTGAGGCCCACGAGCAGTACCGAGCTAGTGCCGAACGCCTCCGGGCTTCCGAGGGTAAGGACGGTCGACTCTTTCTGGACGCCATCGGGGGGAGCGGGCTATCGCTCCTGCGCCAAGGGCGCCTACTCGAGGCCGCCGAGCCGCTGCAGCGAGCGCGCGAAGCGCTCAAGGGCGATCCCGGGCAGGCTCGCTCGAGCCGTACCCTCGAGATCCTCTTGGGTCTGTTGGAGTATCGCTGTCTACAGGCTGCTCAGGACGCCGAGCGCAGCGCTCTGTGGCGGGAAGTCGACCAGTTTTGGGAGACCGAGTCCGACGATGGGGTTCGTGAGCGCGTCTGCGAGGGTCTCCTCGCTGCCCAGCAGCGCTTGCAGCAAGGGTGGGAGATAGGGCGCGCCTACCAGTTTCTGAGTGCGGTTCTAAAGCGGGTGCGGGACTGGAGAGGTCCCAACCACCCCGACGTGGCCCGAGTTCTGATGGAGGCAGCTCACTGTGCCCTTCTTCTCGATGATGAGCCGAAAGCGCTGGCCCACGTTCAGCAGAGCTTAGCTATCGATGAAGGTCTCGCGAATCAGCTGCGCGCGCTGCGATTCTACGGGCGCACGGGCGAGCGGAGCCAGAGCGCGACCATCGTGGAACTGCTCGCCAGCCTGCTTCGCGGGATCACCGATGAGGTGGAGCTAGCCCGAGCTAGAGCCGAGTACGCCTGGGGCCTGCTGGAGTGCGGGCGACCCGATCAGGCGTTCGAAGCCGCCGAACAGGCCCGCACAAAACTTCCGGTGGAGCAGCGGGGGGAGCTGTACCTGTGCCAGGTCGAGGCGCTGCTCGCGATGGGACGGCTGGTGGAGGCCGAACGGAGCGTTGCGAAAGCTCTCAAGATTCTCGTGGACCCGTACCTACGGGGTCGGACCTATCTGCTGGCCGCCTGGATCTCGGCCCGGGCTGGAGCTTACCCCGCTATGCGCGAGTCGTTAGCCGAAGTGGAGCGGATGCGGGAGGTGCGGGAAGACCACCCGCTGCTGCTCTACGCTTCGGCTCTCAGCGCCCAGGGCTCCCTTTTTGCCGGGGACTCCTACGCCGGGCTAGAAGCCCGAAATCGAGTGCTGGGAACGCTCCGCAAAGAGCGCCATCTGAAGAGCCGAAAGGCTATCGACCTGCTGCTCCTTCTAGAGCCGTTCCGCCCCGAGGACGCCGAGCTCCAGCTTGAGATAGGGGAGGCGCTGTTGGGGGTGTCCCGTTACCCGGACAGAGCGGTCAGCGCTCTCCACTGTCGAGACGCAGCCTCGGTGGGGTTAGAGAATCTGGTGTTCGCGCTGACCGAGCTCGGTCAACCCGAGCTTGCCCAGCAGCGCCTCCAGCAGCTCAAAGCTCGGATGTCGGAGTACGAGGACCCGAGATCGCCGTGGTGGGCTCGATACCACCTGTGCGCCGCTCGGCTCTTGGAATCGAGCCCGGCCAGGGCCCAGACGATCCAGCAAGGGCTGGTTCTGTTGCGCCGCCAGCATCCCCAGCACCGCGATATCTTCGCGACTCTCGAGGCGCTGGGCGACCAGTTCGCCGAGCTGGGCGACCGACCCAAGGCTAAGGGCACCTACAACGCCGCGTTCGAGCTGAGACCCCATCCCCGGATACGCCAGAAACTAGAGGCGCTGGATCGTCCGGAGGCCAGCCCCCAGGCTCAAGAGCAGCCCGGGGATGGCTCCGAGACGCTAGAGGTCCCGAAGGAAGCCGTACCCGAGGTGTCCCAAGAGGCGTCTTCGGAGGCGTCATCGCCCGAGGAGCCGGCATCGACGGAAGCCATAGTGGCGGCCAACGAAGTGGTGGAGCTGACCCACATACCTCTGGTATCGAAGCTCCTCGAGGAGGGGCGTCCCCCCACCATCGAAGAGCGCCGGCAGCTGAAGGAAGAAGTGAAGGCGCGCTTCGGAGAGGACCCCCGGGCCTTGGTCGAGACCTACGTCACCCTGGCTCTGCTCTACCCCCGGGGGGATGCCGAAGGGCGAAGCCTGTGGACCAGAGCGCTAGAGGCGCTCACCGATGATGAGGATCGAACTTTTCGCTTACTCCAAGCTAGAGCCGAAGACGCTGGAGACCCAGGCTTGGCGGCGGACGCCGTGGAGGGCCTCTACCGGCTGGTCGGTCGGCAGATGGGAGATAGCGCGACCGAGCTAGTGCCGATACTGGCGGAGCTCGCGGGGTATCGAGAGCGCGCCGGAGACCTCGAAGCCGCCTATCGAGCCTGGGACTCCGTTCGTGAGGTCCTCGACTCTTGGTTCGGCGCTAAGAGTCTGCGGCTGCGAGATTCGCTCACCCAGATGCGACGTTTGGCCGAGAATCTGCGCCGCTACGATGAGGCGTTATCGCTGCAGACGAGAGTTCTCGAGCTGCTAGAGCAGAATCGCTGTGAATCCGAGGAGCTGTTCCGGGCCCGTATCGATCGGATCCCGCTTTTGGTTCATGCGGCCCAGGTCGCTGAACTGCTGT
>CAZDLH010000426.1:0-3099 GCA_964505925.1 uncultured Burkholderiales bacterium | reverse complement strand
ACGTCTGCCCCACTTGATTGCGATAAGGGCTGCTCTCCACGGCTTCATGGTAGCTCGACAGGAGCCGGCCCAGGGGGGAGTCGGCAGTCGGGGTGACGACGCCCCCAGAGTGGACCGAGAGTTGCTCCGGACTATCGGGACGCCAACCAGAGAAGTGGAAGAGCCTGCAGGACTCCGCATCGAAGTTGAGCTCTTCGCTTCCGGAGGTGTGGGGGGGGGAGCCCATCGAGGAGAGCCTCCAGTAGGCGGTGTTGATGCCAGGGTGGCGGCAGACCTGCACTCGGTCGAAGAGAGATGGGATGAGATCGAGCCACTTCTGCTCTTGGAAGAGCCCTTGCCGGAAGGAGTGAATGCAGTCTGTTCGGATGCGGGACTCCCACCATTGAAGAAAGGGCGCAGAGGTTTTCGCCCGGAGGCCTAAGAGCCCCCCGTTGTAAGTGCCTACTCGGAGCAGCTGCTGCTCGAAGCCACGAGCGGGAAGGGGGGCCACGAGGTGAGGGCTCAAGACGATGTTCGAGGAGTCGAGAAGGCCAACGAAAGGCTCTAGCGATCCTAGAACCCAAGTGTCGGCGTCTAGGAACAAGACGCGCTCGCTTTCAGGAAACCGCTTAACGGCTCGAGAGAGCGCCTCGCTCTTCCAGGTGACCACCCGTTGGAACCGGTTGTGGGCGAAGAGGCGATGTCGGGCCTGGGGGGCGGCTTCGGGCTCAAGGAGTTCAACGGTGAAGTTCGAGGGTGGAGGGGCTCCGCGTGGCCACTCGTCTACGAGCAAGGCGAAGGTAGCGGCACCGGGATGGACCCTGCGCAAAGAGGAGAAGAGAGCATCGGCCTGGGCCAGGCAGGAGCGGTTGATAACGGTGACCGCGAGGAGCGGCTCTCCCAACGGCTCGGGTCCGTCGAGCGCGCTGAGGGTCGCTTCGGGCTGGGATGAGTCGTCCCGACGCCTCACCGCGAATTGAGTAACTTCAGAATGCCGTCCCTCAACAGGCCCTCGGTGCGAGGGGGGGGCTTGTCGAACTGGCAGGAGTGATAGGTCCGGCCAGAGTCCTGGTGAAGCGTGTTTCGCAAGACGCGCCCGGGCAGTTCGATACGAGGCAGGTCGAGCAGACTCTCCACCACCAAAAGAAAAGGATCGCCGGAGGGGATGGCGCGCTCTGAGCTGATCAGAGCTCCCCCCATGCCGAGATTGGAGACGGTCACCTCTCGAAGCTCCGCAGAGCCGTCCTCGAGCGGCCGCCAGAGTGCGGGGAACTCAGCGTCCACCCTGATGAAGCGCCTCTTCTGGGAAGCGTCGCTGGTGTATCCGAGACGCTTCAAGAGAACCTCTAGCCAGGTGGACTCATCGGTGAGGCTGGGGGGGAGGGTGAGTCCCCCCAGTACGCTACCGTCGACCTCCCGACGGGTCCACACCACTTTGGCCATCAGTGGCGGGTAGGCGTCGACCCTCTCTTCGCTGGGAGGGTTCAAAGCTAAGGTACGCCCCCGGGTGAGATGACCGTCGGAACGTAGGAGAAGTCCACTCCGGGAGACGTTTAGTATGTCGCCGGCGCCGGTCCGGCCGGATTCACCGATAAAGGTGATGCGGTATAGGCACGGCATCCTCCCACAGCTACGGCGATCTTCAACGGGGATGCCGCTGTCGAGAAGAGCCTTCAGATTCTCGAGGAGACTCGAGAGCGCACTCCGCTTGACTTTCGATTCGGTCTTTTCGGCTGCGATGGCCTCAGTGTCACTCAATTGGAACTCCTGTGGACAGCTCTCCATGTTCGCTCCCCCCCGTGCGAGTCGTCAGCGCCTCAGTACTCTTGTGTACTTCTCGTTGACTCGGTTTGGGACCTGTCTGCCTTGAGGTCCGACGGACTGAAGTCTTCGGGTGCCGAGACCTCCCTACGCTCGTCGAAGACGAAACAGGAGCCTACGAACCCCCCGTTCGGTCGCTCTTTGAGATACCTGAGGACCCCGCCCTCCAGCTGCCAGACCGTCTCGAATCCTCGGCCCTCGAGTTCGGCTCGAGCCTTCTCGCATCGGATCCCGCCGGTGCAGAAGATCGCGGTCGGCTTTTTGGGATCGAGAGAGACTCCGACTTCGCGGTCTAGAAAGTCTGAAAACTGTTTGAACGTTTCGGTGTTGGGGTCCCGGGCTTCGGGAAAGGTGCCGCGCTCCACTTCATAGTCGTTGCGGACGTCGAGCATCTGGGCTAATCCCTGGCGGGCCATGGTGCGGATCTGATCCCACTCTTCGGGGTTCTTCTGATCCTCGTAGTTCGCTGGCGGCCGGAGCGACGGGTCTCGGGCGGCTACGATCTGTTCTCGGATCTGGACCTTCCAGCGCCGGAAGGGCATGGACTCGGTCCAGCTGTCTTGGCAACCCATATCGGGGAAGTCCCGTAGGAGCCTCTCGTACAGAGCCCCAACGGAGTCCGACTCGCCGGCCACGGTTCCGTTGCAACCCTCGGTGGACAGCAGAAGCGAACCCCGAAGCCGCAGTTCGGTGCCGAAATCGAACAGCTGGGTACGCAGCTCGGGTAGTCGCTCGGCTGGAGTTTCCGTAAAGCGGTAGAATGTTCTAACCAGGATCTTGCTTAGTTCGCTGGAAGTCGAGCAGGTCATGGAGAATCCAATTCTTTCCGCGAGCGCCCAGAACCTTCGCCCCTCGATCTTCAGCCAACTCGCGCCTAAGATCCAGGCGCTGGGGGCGCGGGCTATACCGCTGCACATCGGAGACACCTACCGCCTCCCTCCTACAGCGGCCAGGGAGGCGCTGCACCGGGCAGCTTCCGAGAGCCAGCGGTCTACCAGGTTCTTTACCTACACCCACCCCCAGGGTAGTCTCCGATTACGGGAGGCGCTCGCCGAGAAGCTACGGCGGGAGAACGGGATCCCAGCGGCACCCGAGAGGGTCCAGATCGTCTGCGGGGCTACGCAGGGGCTCGCAGCCGTCGCCCAAGCGGTCCTGAATCCGGGGGACGAGGTGCTCGTCTTCAGTCCACACTGGCCGCTGATTCGGGGGATCTTGACCAGCGTGGGGGCGCACTACCGCGAGGTCCCCTTGAGCGAAGCCGTCCAGTTGTAGGACGAGTCCGCGGCGGCCGTCCAGCCG
>CAZDLH010000425.1:0-3100 GCA_964505925.1 uncultured Burkholderiales bacterium | reverse complement strand
CGACATTTGAGGAGAGCTTTATATGTTCGGTATTGAGATACCCATACTGATTATCGGTGTACTAGTCATAGGATTCATATTTTTTAAAATGGGTCAAAACTTTCTACGAAGCACCCTTATCAAGGTTGAGCAGGGAAACGCTCTCCTGATATCGAGAGCGCGGCTTTTCGGTAAAGAGGAAGACGACGACGATGACAAAGGGAACAAGAACAAAAACGTTCGGGTAAGCTTCACCGGTGGGCTCGTCTGGCCTCTCCTCGAGAAAGCCGAGCTGATGGACATCTCGATCCGCACCGTCAACATCGACCGCCGGGGTCAAGACGGCCTGATCTGCGCCGACAACATCCGAGCCGATATCCGGGTCAGCTTCTATGTGAAAGTGAACCGCAAAGCCGATGACGTCGTCAAGGTCGCCCAAGCGGTCGGCTGCGACCGGGCCTCCGATATCAACACCCTCGAAACCCTCTTCGCCGCAAAGTTTTCGGAAGCTCTCAAGACCGTCGGTAAACAGATGAACTTCGAAGATCTCTTCACCGAGCGGGTCGAATTCCGCAATCGTATGATCCACGTCATCGGGGACGATCTCAGCGGCTACGCCCTCGAGGACGCCGCCATCGACTACCTCGAACAGACGCCTATCGAGAGCCTCGACCCGGACAACGTTCTGGACGCCCAGGGTATCCGCAAGATCACCGAGATGACCTCGGAGCAGCACATCCACACCAACAAGCTGCGCCAGACCGCCAAAAAAGAAGTTGAGAAAGAGAACGCCGACGCCCGTAGCATCCTGCTCGAGCTCGAACGTCAAGTTAAGGACAAAGAGGCGGAGCAGCAGAAACAGGTCGCTTCCTTTCTAGCCGTCCAGCAGTCTGAAACGCGCAAGATCCAAGCCGAAGAGATGGCCAAAGCCGAGCAGGCCCGGATCGAAGCCGAAGAGCAGATCGCCATCAGCGACGAGAACAAGCGCCGAGAGGTGGAGGTCGCTCAGAAGAACCGCGAGCGGATCATCGCCGTCGAGTCTGAGCGGGTCGAAAAGGATCGCGCCTTAGAGCAGATCCAAAGAGAGCGCGAAACCGAACTTCGTCGCATCGAAAAAGAGCGCGAGATCGAGATCGAACGCAAGAACATTCAAGACGTGATCGCCGAGCGGGTCTCGGTCGAAAAGAACGTGGCCCAAGAGGAGGAGCGGATCAAAGAGCTCCGGCTCCTGGAAGAGGCTCGCCGAGAGAAGGAAGCCAAGGTCATCGCCGCCCAAGCCCGGGCTGAAGAGCAAGCCGTCGAACATATCAGAAGGGCCGAAGCCGCTGAGATCGTGGCTCGCTCTAACGCCAAAGCGCGGTTGACCCAAGTGGAGGCGGAGCTCGAAGCCGCCGATCGTCAAGCTCAAGCCAAGATCCGCCTATCGGAAGGGATCCAGGCCGAGCGTGCAGCCGAAGGTCTCGCCGAAGCTCGCGTCAAGGAAGCCATGGCGGCCGCTCTGGAAAAGGAAGGTCTCGCCGAAGCCCGCGTGCTCGAAGCCCAAGCTCCCGCCGAAGAGAAGGCTGGAATGGCAAAAGTGAACGTATCGCGTGCGCAGTACGAGACCGAAGCCGAAGGAACCCGCCAGAAGATGACGGCCGAAGCCGAAGGAACCCGCCAGAAGCTAGGCGCCGAAGCCGAAGGTATCGCCAAGAAGGCGGACGCCATGAAGGAGCTCGATGCGGTCGGTCGCGAGCACGAAGAGTTCCGCCTACGCCTCGAAAACGAGAGGATCATCGCCCTCGAACATATCAAGGTCAACCGGGATATCGCCGAGGCTCAAGCCAAAGTATTGGCCGAAGCCTTCCGCTCGGCGAACATCGACATCGTCGGTGGAGACGGCGCCTTCATCGACCAGATCTTCAAAGCTGCTGCCTTCGGTAAATCGTTCGACGCCTTCGGGCGAAACGGGGAGCTGCCGAACGCGCTGGTCTCCGACTACACGAGCGGTAAGCGCAGTCTAACCGGGGATATCAAGGACGTTATCTCCGGGATCAGCACTAGCGATATCCGAAATCTGAGTCTCGCCAACCTCCTGGGCCGGCTCGCCGACGACAGTCAAGGGGCCGACCAAGTGAAGCTGCGCAAGCTTCTCGAAGCCGTCGGTACCATGGGTCTAGGCGATCTTCAGCTGAGCGGATCAGACGAAACGAACGCGGCGAGGTAAGATAAGCGGTGGCCGAAACGGCAGCAGAAGTCCAAGAGCAGCCGGCCGAAGAGATCGAACAGGGGGCGTACGAACTCCTCAAAGCCCGCTTGGAATCCCAAGCTCGAGAACTCAAGACCCTCGTCGACTCTCTGAACGAAAATCGGGCTGAGCTGTTCGGTGGGCAAGAGATCGCGATCCTCGGAACCGAGCGGATCCGGACTGAGCATAACTGTATTCCGCAAGACATCACAGCGGTGAACGGCATGCTCTTGTTCGGATACAACGCCGAAATGGGGATGAAGACGGTCACCCCTGGAGACCTCTTCTGTCTCCATCGGATCGAGGCTCAAGACGATAGCTTCGCCTTCCCTCCCCTAGAGAAGACCGACGAGCGGAACTTCTTCCGGGACGAGAAGTTCCGGGCGGCCTTCGATACTCTGGTCCGATACCAAAAGAAGCTCGAGTTGAGGATGCTGAGGAGCCAAGGCTCTCGGCTCTTGGCTCAGATGCAGACCGGTGAGGCAGCCGGCGATCGAAAGACGCTACAGTGGGCGCTGGGCCGCGAGGGGCAAGTCGAGTTCCTCGACGACAAAGGGGAGGTGACCTACCCCCCTACTCACGATTTCGAATGGGTCGCTACCACCCGTGCCGATCACGTTTCCGGGGCGCATCCCCACGTCAATATCAACAATAAACTGTTCGTCGAGTGCGTGGGCGGCGACCTCACGGTTAAGCTCGAGGATAATACCGAGGACGGCCACGGTATCTATCGCGAGGATGTCGAGCAGCCGAATCAAGCGCTGCACGATGCGCAGATCTACTACTACGATGCCGAAGAGCTGATCCTGCTCAAGATCCTCCCGTACCGTGAGAGGCAGTGGCGCTACCTAGTCTACAATACGCGGGATAAGTCCGTTCACCGCATCGACGCCA
>CAZDLH010000424.1:0-3103 GCA_964505925.1 uncultured Burkholderiales bacterium | reverse complement strand
CCGACAGGTGCGGGAGTAGCTCAGTGGTAGAGCATCTGCTTCCCAAGCAGAGGGTCGCGAGTTCGAATCTCGTCTTCCGCTCCAACGAATGGTGACGTGGCCGAGTGGTTAGGCAAAGGTCTGCAAAACCTTGTACAGCAGTTCGATTCTGCTCGTCACCTCCATACGACAGCTTGAGGGCGCATAGCTCAGTTGGCTAGAGCACTACGTTGACATCGTAGGGGTCAGCGGTTCAAGTCCGTTTGCGCCCACCAAAGAACAGCTCGGAAGAGCTGTTCTTTTTTTTGGGGTGCAGGCGTCTAGGAGGAGGCTGTCACTCTTGGAGCGAGAAGCGAAGCTCATACATGAATACCCTCGAGATCCTTTATCAGGCCTTCAAAGTTCGCTACTCACTGAGTCAGCTTCAGCAGATCCTAGACCGGGGCTGTCGGCTCGCGCTGATCGGCGCTCCGTCGGCCCACGAATCCATCCTACGTCACTTCGGTGAGCCCATCCCTGGGCTCGAGGAGGAGGGGCGCGAGGGCGACCTGATCCTGCTAGACCCGAACCTCTCCGAGAAGGAGGTGCGGGAGCTCAAGACATGCGACGCGTGCCTCGTGCTTTTCGAAGGGGAGCCCCCGTCCCGGGAAGAGCTCGAGGAGCTAGCTTCGAAGGTGCCCCTACACGTCAAGTCGTTGTGGCTGCTGCTGGACCCGCTCCCCGGGATCGAGAGCGTCCTCTACGAAGACGAACTGACCGCACCCACGGTGCGGGCCCTACCTCCAGGCAAGGAGGAGAAGCGCTTCCTTAGCCTGTTTCAGGCCGCGCTGCCCCAGATCTCCTTGATCATGGCTCGCAACTACGCGGGGCTGCGAACCGAGTTCTGCAAAACTTTAACCCGACGCACAGCTATCCGAAACGGCGTTCGTTCCGGCTTGGCCTCGCTGCCCTTGAAGTCGATACCGGGGATCGGAAGAGCGCTGTCCTTCTTGGCGATCTCGGCCGAAACCCTGATGTTGACCGCCAGCCAGCTTCGCCTTTCGTTCGTCATCGCAGCGGTGCACGGGCGACCTCTCGATTTCTTCGACCGCATCAACGAGCTGTGGCCAATCATCGGTAGCGCTTTCGGTTTCCGGGCGCTGTCTCGCTACTTCGTGAAGTCCTTTCCCAAGGTGGGCGGCGGCGCTAAGGCGACCATCGCTTTCTCGGGCACCTACGCGGTGGGTGAGGCTAGCCGGCTCTACTATGAGCTGGGCCGCCCTACGTCCGACGAAGTGCGGCGCGAGCTCCTGCGCCTTTCCCGAGCCGAAGGTGCGCGGGAGGCCCAACGACTCTTTCGGAGGGTGATGGCGGGTCAGCCGATCGACGACGAGGGTGCTGAGCTCGAAGAGGTGGTCGAGGAGCTGACCTCGGTTTCGGACCGGTCAGAGGGCGATGCCGGACCTGGTCCGACCGCCGCGGCGCCCTCGGACAGTCCCGAGTCCTCAACGACCGAGGCCGAGTCCCAGGCGCCGAGCGCGGAGCCGGAGGTGCCTTCAGAGATCGCCGAGGAGGCCGCGTCGGGCGACGCCACCCTGGAGCCCACGCTAGAGATGAAGGCTGTCGAGCCTTCGGATCGCAGCCGGCTCAAGTCCGCCCTCCAGGGGATGAGCGAGCCGGCCGGCGAGGTGCAGGTCGAATCGAAGGGCGAGTCCCAGGAGCCGAGCGAGGACGCTGGCGAGCCTGAAGCCTCACCGCCTACCGAAGAGCCCGAGAGCGCGCCCAAGGCCACGAAGGCCGACGCTGGCGAAGTCGCCGAGCCCAAAGTAGCCGAAGCCGAAGTAGCCGCTGAAGAGCCGCCAAAGAAAAAGCGGGCGCGCAAGCGTAACAGCGCGCGCTCGAAGTCCGACAAGAAGGACGAAAAGAGCTAGTTTGAACCGGCTTCAGCTCGAGCGAGCTCTGCTGGCTTTCGTGGCCCTAGCGGCGCTGGTCACCTTCGTTACCCTACCCGAGCGATGGAAGGCCGAACGGGACTTCCAAAGTGTGGACTTAGTGGCCGACGCCGCCGCCCTTTCCGGGTGGAAGGACCAGCTCGGGCTGGATTCTTCGGAGTTCGTCGGTCTACTCCAGCGGTACGGCATCAGCTCGGTGGCGCTCGCCGAGCTCAGCGTCGACGAACTCGTCGAAGCCGGACAGCTCAGCGTGTTCTCCGAAGCCGAGTTCGACCGTCTGCTGCGCGCGGGTCTGATAGTAGACCCGAAGTCCGAAGAGTTTCGCGCTCTTTCGCTTGCAAATCTGGTGCGCTGGTCCGACGGGAAGGCCGGTAGCTACCTCTTCTTCCACGAGGTCGCCGCCGCCCAGGCCGCCCGGGCCACCTTGGATGCGGTGAGGACGCCGCCCTATGAAGCCGATCTTCAGGGGCAGCTGCTCTGGGTACCGATGGGCCCTCGGGCTCTGCGTCAGGTCGGGTTGGGTTTCGATCGGGAGGTGGCCCAGGAGTGGACGGAGCTCGGATTCGGACTGTGGCTGAGGGCCGAGAACCGCCCGGGACTCACCGAGCCCGAGGTGGGGGCGCTGTACCGAACCTGGGCGGAACTGCCTCAGGTGCGAGGAGTGATCTTCGCCGGTATCCTCAACGAGGCGGTCGGCTACCCTAATGCGCTGGATAAGAGCGCGGCTTTGCTCAAAGAGTCGGACTGGAAGGTGGGCTACATCGAGCTGCCCCCTCGGGCCCAGCAAGACGGTATCGAGAGCCTGGTGAGAGCCGCACCGGACGCCACGGTCCGGGTGTTCGCGGTGTCGCCAGCCCACCAGGCGAAGCTGTCGCCCTTTCGTCTGATCGGGATGTACTCGCTGGCCGCTCGGGAGCGAAATCTCTCGGTGCTGTACATCCGTCCTTACGCGGTGCCGGGACGACCGGAGCTCGACGAGGAGTTTTTCGAGGGGCTCAAGGGTGAGCTGGCGAGCGTGGGGGAGGCCTCCAGCTTTCCGGAGCTTCCAGCCCCTTCCGGGTTCGCCGGGCTGCTCTCGGCTTTGGCTCTGGGCGGCTGCGCTGTACTGTGCTGGCTCAAGCTCGGCTGGCGGTGTTCGACGCCCCTTTTTCTGGCGTTTTTATTGGCTCCGGTTCTGGCCATCGGGCTGCTGG
>CAZDLH010000423.1:0-3112 GCA_964505925.1 uncultured Burkholderiales bacterium | reverse complement strand
GCTCGAAACGACGAGAGCTTATCCGCCCTGTAGTCTCGAATACTCTTGTAGAGACCGATCATCCCCTCTTGAATGATATCCTCGCGGTCTGCCCCGACGAGGAAATAAGACTTAGCTTTTACTCGAACAAAGTTCTTATACTTACTGATAAGATACTCCGTCGCGAATTCGTCGCCGTTCTTGGCCAACTTAACGATCTCCTCATCGGGCTCGTTCTGTAGGTTGGCCATGTAGGAACTCTGTTGTAGCTTTAGCAAAACCGCGTCCTCCGTTCGGCATCCGATTTCGGCCGGATCGAGGCCCCATTATAGAGAGGGGTATTACCCCCGTCAAGAGAATAAGGGGGAACGGCCGAGATGCCTTGGTAACAGACAACCCTAGGAGTGAACTTCAGTCGTTGAACCTTCGGTGTTGGGGTCATCGGGATGATCATATCATGGGCCATCACTAAAGTAAACGCCAGCCCTTCAATTCCCCATTGCGAAAAAACCTAGGCTTCATAAGGCTTCGTTGCTCCCCTACCCCGACCATCTCAGCTGAGATCGCCGCTACTGTTGTCTCTGTCGGACCGCTTCATATAGAACGATCGCTCCGCTGCTCGCAACATTGAGCGAGGCGATCTTTCCTTGCATCGGAAGCCCGACTACGCTGGAGGATACCCGCCTGAGGTGAGGTGGTAAACCTCTCTGCTCTCCTCCCATCAAAACCACGGTCGGTCCGCGGAGATCCTCCTCCCACAAAAAGCGATCGGATTCCGGTGCCGTCGCTACCACCTGAAAGCCTTTCCCCCTTAGCTGCTCGAGCGCTACTCCCAGCTTCTCTGTGCGCCCGATCACCAGGTGTTGATCAGCACCCGCCGCGGTTTTCGTCACCACCGAGGTCAGCCCACAGCTCTTCTGGGCGGACATCAGCACATAGCGACAGCCAGCTCCCTCTGCGGTCCTCAGCAGCGCTCCTAAGTTCTGAGGGTCTTGAACCTGGTCGAGAGCCAAGATCAGATCGACGGACTCCTTCTCCAGAGCTCGGAACCACTGCTCTAACGTCAACGCCGAGCGGGCGCCGAGCTGAGCTGCGATGCCTTGGTGCTGCCCTCCTCGACTGAGCGCCGAGAGTCTATCCTTGTCGGTCCGAACGATCGGCACGCCAGCGCGCTTGGCCAACTCGAAGAGCTCTTTGGGGAGCCCCACAGCATCGACCGCAACGCTTATCCTCTGAATCGGAGAGTTCGCCTTGAGAGCCTCTAGGACGGGATGACGCCCGAAGACGACCGGGTCTTGCGAGTCCATCGAGCGCCCTGGGGGGTATCCTCGAGAACGATCCCTCGCTCCAGAAGAAGGTCGCGGAGCCGATCTGCCTCTTCCCATCTTCTTTGCGCTCTCGCGGCCTGGCGGTCTTCGATCCACTGTTCCTCCTCGGGGGTCAAGCTCTCTTGCCGATCATCGTCTAGTAGTCGCAGCCCCAACACTGAGTCGATCCTACGGAAGTAACGAAGGCTCGACTCTGCCAGAAGCTCACGATTCTCATCGCTTCGGTCGAACAGCTTATGCCCCTCGTTGACCAGTCCGAAAACCGCCGCGTTGGCCAACGAGGTGTTCAGGTCGGCATTCATAGCCTCCTCGAATCCTACTCTCGCCTCCCGGACGAGGGGATGCTCGGCCTGGCTCGGTTCGCTGGCGGGCTCGGAGCCGGTGTACTCCATACAGCGCTTCAGATAGGCTTTCATCCTATCCAAGTTAGCCGAAGAGCTATGGAGCTCATCGAAGGTGAAGTTCAGGCGCGAACCGTGGGGAACCTTGAGGAGCCCTAGCCTTATCGCCATCGGATCCCACGCTCGGCCAGAGGAGTTGCGCTCGCCGTCGAGCAGATCTCGTAAGGTATAGAAGTTCCCCAACGACTTACTCATCTTCTCGCCTTCGACCTGAAGGTGCTCGCAGTGAACCCAGTAGTTTACGAAGCGCTTGCCGGTACAGCATTCGGATTGCGCGATCTCGTTTTGGTGATGAGGAAACAGGAGGTCGATGCCACCCAGGTGCAGGTCGAACTGCTCCCCGAGGTAGAGAATACCCATCGCTGAGCACTCCAAGTGCCATCCGGGTCGTCCCTTGCCTAGCTTCTCGAAGCTATCCCAGTAGACGTTTCCGTCCTCGGGGGTCCACGCTTTCCACAGCGCAAAATCAGCAGCGCTGGCCTTCTCGTACTCATCGGCGGACACTCGCTCGCCGCTCCGGAGATCTTCGACCTGGATCCGAGCGAACTTCCCGTAGTCCGGATAGCTCGCGATGGAGAAGTAGATGGAACCGTCTTCCGTGCGGTAAGCGTGACCGCTCTCGAGAAGCTGGCCGATCATCTCGGCCATCTTCTCCATCACCTCGGGGTCTGTGGCCCGCGGGTGCTTCTCGCATCGTTCGATATTGAGCGTGTCGAGATCCTTAAAAAAGGCGCGTTCGAACTCCTCGGTATACTCCCGGGCATCCCTTCCCTCGGCTCGGCTCTTGGCGATGATCTTATCTTCTACGTCGGTCAGATTCATAACCTGATAGACTTGGAACCCCAGATACTTCAGATATCGCCTCAGCAGATCGGAAAACACGAAGGTGCGAAAATTACCGATGTGAGCGTAGTCGTGTATGGTGGGCCCACAGGTGTAGATCTTCACCTTCCCCGGCTCCATAGGGACGAAGGATTCGCGCTTTCTAGTCCTCGTGTTATGCAGTTCCAACATCTAGCTCACCACAAAATTCACTAGGCGATTCGGCACGACGACCACCTTCTTGACGGTCTTATCCGAGAGGTACTCCGCAGCTGCACGCCTGGCTAGCTCCTCGATCTCCTCCCGGGAAGCTTCCGCACTGAGCATAACCTTCGTGCGTACCTTCCCGTTGATCTGAATCGGGTACTCGAGTTCGTCGTCTCTGCACAGCTCCTCATCGTACTGAGGCCACTCCTGCTCCACCACCGATGCCGGATGACCGAGCAGCTCCCAGAGCTCCTCCCCGAGATGGGGGGCGAAGACGGACAGCACCAAAACGTACTTCGAGATCTGGTCTCGCGTGATCTGCCCGACTTTCGGAGTCACCTCGTTGATGAAGATCATCATCGCAGAGATAGCGGT
>CAZDLH010000422.1:0-3119 GCA_964505925.1 uncultured Burkholderiales bacterium | reverse complement strand
GTATTGGTTAGCATTTCGATACCACGCTTGCTGGAAGTCGAACTTCCTGGATTTCGAGGGTTCATAAAGAGCGTAAGCTCCGTATAAGGAATCCAGCCGGAATCGGGCGCGTCGAATGCTGAGAAAATGTAAAAATCTTAGAACTCGGAGCCGGGCACGGCCGGTGGTCGCGCCCGGCTCCGAGTTTAATGAATGTGATCGTCGTGGTTTTGGATTACCGGCGGGGTGGGGGGGATCATCGGGTCGGGGATGGGCGTGCCCTTGGGCACTACGTTCACCAGCTGCATCATACCGATGTCCTCGTGAACTAGAATATGACAGTGGAGCACGAACAGCCCCGTAAAGTCGGGGAAGCGCTGGCGCAGTACCACGTGGCCGTTCGGTGGAATATCCACGGTGTCGAGCCAGACGGGCTCGGTCAGCGGGAAGCCGTTCACTCGGCCGTCGGAGCTCTCCACCACTTGGAACGGATTGACGTGGATGTGGTCGAAGTGCCAGGCCGAACTGGTGTTGTAGAGGGTCCATTCCACCACGGCATCGAGTTCGATGGTGTGGTTGATCACGGTGGGATCGAAGCGGGCTCCGTTGATGGTGAAGTTGGGGGCTGCCTGCCCTCCGATGATCGGGCCTTGAGGGTCTAGGGCGTTGGGATCGTTCACCGCGTAGACCAAGGTGCGGCGCTCGGTGATCTCGTCTTGGGTGATGGTCGGCAACTGGCGCGGAGTGGTCAGTAGGTCGGGCAGCTCCATCGCCTGATTCTGGCCGTCGGTGATCTCGATGAAGGCGAGGGTCTCCTCGGGGTCGGGCGCGCCGCCACCGTTTTGAAACTGCTCTTTAATGATGCGATAGGTGCCGGGCTCGTCGATCTTGAGAACGATGTCGGCCCGGTTCGCCGGCGCTAGCTGGATGGAGTCGAGCTCTTTGCTCCGGGGGAGGGTGAGACCGTCCAACGAGATCACATTTAGCTTCTGCCCGGGTACTGCGATCGGCATGGTGTTCCGGGTGCTGGCGTTGAGAACCCGAAGGCGGACGGTACGCCCGGGGAGGGCCCGGATGGTGGGCTGGTAGGCGCCGTTGACGAGGCTGAAACCGTCTTGCTGGGCGAACGGCCGGGGCACCACATAGTCCGGCACCTCGTACGGCTCGTCGGCTGGCGGGTCGCTGCCGATACCGCGCAGGTTCAACTCCTGAATGACGAAGTCCAGGTCGGTGGCGGCGGCCACGGGCGGGTCGTTATCCACCTCCCCTTCCACGATCAAAAGCCCGGCCATCCCGCTAAACAGGTGCATGGCCGTGGCTCCGTGCTTATGGGCGTGGTACCAGTAGGTCCCGCACGAGTGATCTTCGGGGATGTCGTAGACGTAGGTGCGAGACTCGCCCGGCTCGATCACCGAAATCACATCGTCTTGCTCGGGGGAGACATGAAATCCGTGGGTGTGAAGGTTGATAGAGTTGAAGTCGTGGGGGACGTTCATGTCCTCGTGGAAGTGTCCGCCCTCGTTGGGGGGAAGACCGTTGTTCACCTGAATGGTGAGTCGATCCCCGGGGCGTACGCGCAGGGTGGGACCCCCGAGGTAGCCGTTCCAGGTTCGAAGCCGGGAGAGCTTAGGCCCGATCGCCGTCTCGACGGTCGTCTCCACATAGCCGACGTTGAAGGTGGTGCTGAGCGAGCCGCCCGCAGAGCGCAGCTGAGGCGGCTGGATGAGTGTGGCCGGGGGGATGATGGAAGGGGCGGGGGTGGGAGTCGGGTCCGGGGTAGGGAAGATGAACTCTTCGCGGTCGGTGCCGCAGCCTGCCATCAAGCCTACAGCGCTAAAAGCGGCGAGCTTTGCGCCTCCGCGGAGAAACGATCGTCGATCGAGAGATCTGTTGAGCACGGGTACCTCACTATACATTTTTCAGAGAAAGCCGGCGTGACTTCGGATCTCAGGAAGGGCTTCCTCTCGGCAGGTAGATCGAATCGCAAAATCGCCGAGATCCGAGGAGCCTCAAAAGCCGAGACGGCAGCGTAACCGTCTCCGATCGGTCACTTTCCTCGATAGGGCAGGGGACTTTCGAACCGGGAGGAGAATCCTGCAGAGCTACTCTTAGAGTGGGTATTTTGAGCCGGGGTGCACATCGCTCCTCGGTCTTACGGAGGATTTTAAATGAGAAGAGTCTACAGTCTTCTGCTTGCGCTGGTGGCGTTTTTCGCCATCGGCTGTGGCAGCAGTTTTAACCCCGACGGGTTTTTCCCCGACGACCCGATACCGCCGGGAGCCGACGCCTCCTATCTGCGGGTAGCGAATCTGTCGCCGGATTCCGCTGCGCTCGAATTCTATCTCGACAAGGAGCGTCTGAGTACCCGAAATTTCGAGGAGTTCTCGAACTACTTCAAAGTGGAGGCGGGCTTTTCGGAGCTAGAGGTTTACGAAGGTGGAACCTTGGTCCACAGCGCGGAGCTGAACCTGCCGGTGAACGGCTACCAGACCTTCGCGGTCTACGATTTTGTGGCCCAGGCCAAGAGCAGCATCCTGATCGATAGCTTCTACGACGGCGATGAGTCCCTCGGGCGGCTGTTCCACACGGTGCCGGACGCTCCAGCGTTGAGCTTGACCGACCAGGACGGTAACGTGCTGCTCGGCCCGGTGGCTTTCGGTGAGATCACCAACTATATCGATCTCGACGACGAGGATCTCGAGATCACCGCACTGCAGCTGCGAACCTTTGAAGAAGGCGGCGAAGGCGACGTGCTGGCCACCTATAGCGAGCTACGAGGCGGCAGTAACCCCTTCGTCGGGGCCATCGACTCCCAGACCGATGAAGTGAACGTGACCTTGGTGGCAGCAGGCGACGGAGTCAGCAGCCTGCCTTTGATCGCGGCCCTCGACCAGCCTGAGCTGGGCGGATTCACTCTGGTGGCCGACCCCGATGAAGTGCAGATCGACCCGATCTTGCGTACCGTTCACGTGCGGGTCATGCACGCCAACGTAGATGAAGCCGACACCGATATCGACGTCTATCTCGACGACGCCGAAGAGCCGTTCGTTACGGACCTGGGCTACCAGAGCGCCTCGGACTACGTGCTCTTGACCGTCGAAGAGGGGGCTGAGAACGTCTTCCGGGTACGGGCTACCGAC
>CAZDLH010000421.1:0-3123 GCA_964505925.1 uncultured Burkholderiales bacterium | reverse complement strand
TGTGGATCGTCACCTGGCCACCGTTGCCACCGTCACCGCCGTGGGAGGCCCCGTCTCCGCCGTCTCCACCGTTGCCGCCGGTTGCCGTGCCGTAGTTGATGCTGTTCTCTACATCCCCACCGTCCCCACCGTTGCCGCCGTTCATTATGAGGTTCCCCGGCGGTGTTTGGAGGTTGTCCTCGGGAGCGCCTAACGTGATCTGGCCAGAGTCTCCACCGTTGCCACCGTGGCCGCCTCCGGAGATCTCAAAAGAATTGTTGATCGTGGTACTGTAGCTTCCGCCTCGTCCACCGTTGCCGCCGTTGGCGCTGACGGTTCCGGTAACGGTCAACGGGCCGGAGGAGTGGAGTTCGATGTGCCCGCCGGGCTGACCATTTTTTCCGTCGGTACCGCTCACACCGTCGGTACCGTCGGCCCCGTTCGTACCGTCGGCACCGTGGAAGGTGACGGTGCCTGCTACATCCAGGCGGGTCTGGGCGTGCACTTGGAATGCGTTGCTCCCGGTGATGCTGAGCGTGGCGTCGTCTTCGACCGCGAAGCGGCCCAACTCGAAGCGGTTTTCGTGGGGGTTCCAGCCGGGTAGCTCCGACTCGTCATCGAGTGGCGGAGTGAGCTCCCCGGTGTCGGTGTTGAAGGTGTAGTCGAAGCCGGAGAGGACGAGGTCGGGCAGGGGCGCTTCCTCGACGGTGACCTCGAGGGTGCCGGCCTGGTCGCCAAAGCTCGCCGTCACAAAAGTCTGGCCTGGTTGGAGCCCGGTGACTACACCGGCGTCCACGGTGGCTACGCTGTTGTCCTCGGTGCTCCATTGGGCGCTGTTGGTGATCTCTTGCTCGGTGCCGTCGGTGAAGCTGGCCACGGCCTGCAGGCTGAGGGTTTGGCCCACGAACACCAAAGTCGACCCGCCGGTGGGCACGGTCTCGACCCGCACCGCGGTGACCTCGGCCTCGGTGACGGTGATCTCGGCTTGGCTTGAGACTCCAGCGAAGGTTGCGGTGAGGGTGGTGCTGCCTACGGAGAGCCCTTCGGCCCGGCCCCGGTCTACGCTTGCTACCGCTGGCTGGCTGGAGCTCCATTCGGCGACCGTAGTCAGGTCTTCGGTGCTGCCGTCGGAGAAGGTGCCGGTGGCGGTGAACTGGGCGTTGGTGCCTCGGGCGATACTGTGGGAGGCGGGGCTCAGCGCGATCTCTTCGAGCTGGGCCTCGAAAACCACGATGAGGGGGTTCACCACCACGAAGGTCTGGCCGGGCGTCAGCTGCACCGGTACTTGGGTCCAGCCCAGCACCTGGTCTGAGGCGTCGAGGTATTCGACCACGAACTGGGTAACCACCACCGGCACCTGGGTCCAGCGCACCACATCGTTCTTGTCGTGGCTGACCGGGCCGTACTGTTGAACCTGCTGCCGGTCGTAGCCGGTAGCCCGAAAGCTGACCACCTCGCTCGGCACCACCGTCTGGGCGAGCAGGCTGCGCAGCTCTACGATGGCCGTAGCCGTCGGGGCAGGGGAGGGGCTAGGTGACGCCTGCGGTCCGTAGACGAACTCCCCTCGAGAGTCTCCGCAGCCGGTAACGAGTACGAGTAGCAGGCATAGGGGTACTAACAAGGTGCGAAGCTGTGACATAGGGAGTTCTCCAAGCTGAGTGTTCGCGACCTCTTTATATTTAGAACACGAACTCCTTCTGGGAGCGCTTCTGGGAGCGCTCAGAGCTTACGCAGGATCTTCTCCATGGCTTTGCCTTTTGCTAGCTCGTCGATCAGCTTGTCGAGGTAACGGATCTCGCGCATGAGGGGCTCTTCTACGTTCTCGACCCGGACGCCGCAGACCACCCCCGTTATCAGGGTGCGGTTCGGGTTGAGCTCCGGCGCTTCGTTCAGGAAGGTTTCGAGATCTCGTTTCTTGTCGAGCTGGGCTTGGAGCTGCTCGGGGCTGTAGCCGGTGAACCATAAGATCACCTGGTCCACCTCGGCTTGGGTACGCCCCTTCTTTTCGGCTTTCGTTACGTACAGGGGGTAGACGGTAGCGAAGCTCGTACTGTAGATGCGATGTTTGGACATCTCGGACCGTTCTCGCCTCGGGTAGGTGCTCCTGTGGGGGCTGACCTCGCGCTGCGACCAACACGGAGAGCCAGCGAATAAGGGGGCTGAACACGCAGGGAGATCCGCGCTTAGGGTTAATCCTCTATCGAGCAACCTTAAGCCCGGAAAGTGAGCCCTATAGGAATTGTTTGGCCTTCTACGCCCCCGAAAAGAGCAGCTTCACGACTCCGCCCGAGCGGCCTTTCAGGAGACGTACTGCGGTCTTTGTACCGAGCTGAAAACCGAACACGGAAGGCTCTCCTCGCTGCTGCTGTCCTACGACTTGACGTTTCTGCTGGGCCTGTATAGCGCCCTCGAGGAGACCCCCCGGACGACCGGCACGCAGCCCGGAGAGGGGCAGAGCAGCCGGCGATGCACGGCTTTCCCGCTTCGCAAGGTAAGGGTAGAGGGGGAGCCGGAGCTGCGTCGACTGCTGAGCCATCTGACCCTGGCGTTCGTGCAGGCCAAGCTCGAGGACGACGCCCTCGACGACGGCTCGCTCGCGGCCCGAGCTATCCTGCGCACCGCTGGATCGCGCTTTCGGCGAGCGGGCTCAGCGCTCGAAGCGGAGGGCTACCCGCTGGAGCTGCTGCGGGGGCTGCCCCGAGAGCAGGCGGCCCGGGAGGCCCACTCGGACAAGCTCGGTCCGGGTGCGGCGCAACGGGCCTTGGAGCGCTGCTCCGAGCCCACTGCCGGACTGCTGGAGCGGACTTTCGACTGGCTCGGTAGCCGGCAGGAGCACCCCGAGCCTCTGCGCCGGAGCTTACGGCGCTTCGGAGGCGCTGTGGGGCGCGCCATCTACTACGCCGATAGCGCCAAGGACGCTTCGGCCGACGCTCGGAAAGGGCGCTTCAATCCGCTGCACTTTGCCACTTCTGCCTCCGAGCGGCAGCAGGTACTAGAGCGCTTCATCCTGGTCCGCGAGGAGCTGGAAGCCAGCTGGCGCGCAGTCCGGGGCTCGGCTTCGCGCCGGGCCGACGGCAGCGCCCTCTGGCCGGCGCTCGAAGCCTCGCTGGCTACCCTCGGGGAGGCCCTCGCGCTGTCGGGGCC
>CAZDLH010000420.1:0-3125 GCA_964505925.1 uncultured Burkholderiales bacterium | reverse complement strand
CCTCAGATGCAGCTGCAGATGATGCAGATGATGATGATGATGATGATGCAGCTGATGGGCCAGATGATGGGCGGCCACCAGCTCCCGATGAACTCCAATTTCGGCGGCGGGCCTATGGGTGGAGGATTCCCCGGAATGGGCGGCAGCGGGGTCGGCCCTTTCCTCGGCGGTGGATCACCGATGGGCGGCGGCTCTCCGATGGGCGGCGGATTTCCGATGGGTGGGGGCGGCGGAGCTGCTCCTTACGGCGGAGCGGGAGCCACCGGCGGGGTCGCACCTGCTACCGGCGGCACCGGAGCTCCTGGAAGCGGCCAAGCGGCCGTCGATCTAGCCCGGAAGTACATCGGTCGCGACTCCATCGGCCTCAAAGGCGATATGCCGCACTTCACCGCTGCCGGTGGGGTCACCAATAACTGCGTAGACTTCGTCAGCTCCGCCCTGGAGAGCCAGGGGCTGGTCAAGGGGCACCACATCAACGTGAAAGCGTTCGAAAAAGAGCTCCAGAAGCAGGGCTACAAGCAGATCCCCTTCAACCAGGCTCAGCCCGGAGACGTCTGGATCAACCACAGCCGAGGCCACACCGAGCTGGTCGCCACCCCTGGCGCCAAGACCACCGTCGGTTCCAACGGCTCTGCTCGACAGAAGATCTCCGAAGTGTCGAAGAGCCCGAACTCCGGTATCATCTACTCCAGACGGTAGACAGCCCGTACTTCAGAACCGACCGAGGGGTGGCGAGAGCGCGAGCTTCGCCACCCCTTCTCGTTGTCTACTGGCGCGCTTCGGATAGGAGACTCGATATCGTTCCAGAATGGAATCGCCACCGAGTGCGGACAGCCCCGACCCTAACGGGAGCCCCTCGGCAGACCAACGCTGCGAGATTGCCCCTCGCTAGAACAGCGAGCCTCCCTTGAAGAGTATCGACGACCTCCTCAACTCCCTTCGGGATCACGGCACTATCGACTCCCAAGGCCAGTTCACCCTTAGCCTTGCGGATGCCCGGCGTAAGCTCACCCACTTCCACAGCAGCGACAACAGTCGATACCTGCTCTTGCTGCTATCGGCCGGAGTGGCCGCAGGAGCCGAACGGATCGACATCCGGCACAGCGAAAAGGTACTGGAAGTATCGCTCCCCGGCGCCTACCTTCCGGAGCCCGACCTCCTAGCCTCGCTGGGCGAACCTCTCAAAGGTGAGAGCGCCCCCGGCGCCTCGGACCTAGCCCTAGGCATACAGGCGGCCTTCGGCTTCAACGTCGCCGTCATCCAAGTCCAGGTACAGAGCCCTGAAAAGGGCAGCTACGCTTGGGTCTTAGAGCCTTCCACCGAGCGCTCCGCCCCCACCCCCTCGGCCCCCCAGACCGGGATCGGGCTGGCCCTGCACTATCGGAGCACCTTGCGCGACCGCGTCAAAGGTCTCTTACAGTCCCTGCGGGGCTACGCGGGGATGCCCCCGGAGATCCGTCAGGTGGACCGCTACTGCGATCTCTGCCCTAGACCGATCCGGTACCAGACCGAATCCATCACCCGGCAGCTCATGCTCCCCGACGCCCCGGCCCGGGTGCAGATCGGCCCGCTCCCCGAAGGCCTGCTCGGCTTTAAGCCCGACCGCATCATGGGCGGGCTTCCGTGGCGAGGGGCTCTGGCTCTGCGGTCCGGAAGCGTTCAGCTGGTGGTGCACGGCGTCTCCTACTGCCGCATCGACTCCACCGGCCTCACCGGCGTGATCTACGGCGACCATCTCAAGCGCGACGTCTCCCGGGAACGGGTCGTTCAGAACCCCACCTACCGCGCGCTCCTCGATGAGCTCGAAGAGGTTCGCTACCAGCTTTACGAAACGCTGGCCCACAAGCTCGACGAGCTCGAAAAAGACGAGCTCAACGAAACCCTCGGAGAGCTGATACTGAGCTTCTTGAACCAGCGCCTCTCCCATCGAGCCCAAAAAACCGTCTGGAACTGGCTCCAGAAAGACCGGCCTGGGCAGTGGAGCGCGCGGCCGGAGGCCGACTTTCGCCCCTCTCCCACCGGGCTCATCAAACTCTTTAGGAGCGCCATCTCCTTCCCGATGCCCCCGCTGGTCCTCCTAGAGGGCCTGCTCGACGAGAGTATCGAAGGGCTGAGCCAAGACAATAGAGCAGGCTTTCTATCTCGCCTAGAAACACTCTACAGCCTGGTGGAAGCCTACGACCCCAACCGTAAGCTGCTTCTCGCCTACTACCTCCTGGGGATAGGCGCCCTGCACAGTCTGGCCGGCCAAAAAAACCGAGCTGAAAAAGCGTGGTTTCGCAGCCTCGAACTGGTCTGGTCCGGCCAGGACGCCCGGGCCCACGAGCTGATCTACACCCACATGGGGTTCACCCCCACCCACATCGTGGACCAGGTCCGAACCGCCCTCGCCATGTACTTGTGGGATGTGCGCGAAGAGCTGAAACCTTACCGCTCTATGTTCATGGCGCCGGCCGGTCGAGCCAACGGGAAGTCCTGACCCGCCGAAAACTGCCACACCTCTTGATTGCGCCCTTGAAACTTGGCTGAGAGCTCCGGCACTCTCTCGCCCAGATAGCGCAGCAGCGCATTCACAGTGATGTAGCCGTCCCCTCCCGCCGGGGTCGTCTCCCGATCCCCCCCTAGCCCTTGCAGCAGCGCATAGGTGAAAAGACCGTGACCGAGCTCCGGCACCTCGGCCGCGGTGGCCGACGGCGACGAACCGGCCACCAGGAAGGTCCCGGCGCGCCGGGCCAGCACCTTTTGGTCCCGGACTAAGGCGGCGCCCTCGCCGCTCGCGGCCAGCGGGCCCTGGCCCACCACAAGCTCCGCCAGCGCTCCCGCGCTAGCCCCAGCGTGGCAGGTATCCAAGAACAGCACCTGCTTGGTAGCGGGCACCTCGATCAGTAGCTCTCCCAGCTCTTGGGAGGAGAGGCTTCCGGCCCGCAGCGCTTCAGCATCGCTATGATCGGTCCCGTAGGCGACGAAATGAAATCGGTCGTCGAGCACCACCCCGTGACCCGCGAGAAAGATCGCCAGAGTATCTTGAGGAGCGCAGTCGAGGCTCCTCAAGACGGCGATCAGACCCTCCTTCGTGGCCTCGGCATCCAGCAGCAGTCTCTTTTCGACTTTAGCGTAGAGACCGG
>CAZDLH010000419.1:2371-3145 GCA_964505925.1 uncultured Burkholderiales bacterium | reverse complement strand
GCTTCCCCGACGACCCCGAGCTCTTTCGACAACGGGGGGTACTATCGCTAGAACCTGCTAAGCTCACCCTCCCCTCCAACTTAGTAGAGCGCGCGGAGCTTAAGGTCAGACCCAGCGATCTCGATCTCCACGGACATGTGAACAACACCCGCTTCGCCGACTGGATTCTGAACTGCCTGCCCCTCACTACGTTGCGGAGCTATCAGCTCTTAGAGTACGAGGTGAACTTCCTAGCCGAGATCACCCCGAGCGACACCGTATCCCTGCTCGGTTCACCCTTAGCAACTCTGAGGCCAGGAGACGATGCCTTCTTTCAAGGGCGCCGCAGTACCGATAACCGAGTCTGCTTCGAGGCCCGCCTACGCGGTCAGCCCTCGTCCCCACCTCCCATCTTTTGACGCCATAACCGAGTTTTGACGCCATAACCGAGGCGGGACGCTCCCTGACCACAGAGCAGGAAGCGAAGGCTACCGTTCCCGGACTCTCATAGAGCCCTCATTAAAAGCTGTTCAAGAGCTGTGTGTGTCGGCCCCAGGCAGCAGGCAGCCATACCCCTCGGATCCGTGTGGCTGTTTTGTGGCTCCTTTGTGGCTCCTCGAGACTCCCAAAAAGCTCTTTCTCGGGTCTGGAGTACCTGTCCCAGGATCGAAGAAAACCCGCATGGTTACGGGCTTTCTGGAGGTTCTCGGGTGGCCTCCGCGGCAGGATGACCCTCCGGGAACGCCTTCGGCTTTCGAACCTGCACCTTTATTGTCCAGTAGGCCGCAGGTTCCC
>CAZDLH010000419.1:0-2271 GCA_964505925.1 uncultured Burkholderiales bacterium | reverse complement strand
CCAAACGAAGAGAGCCCGTGGATCACGAGCTCCCGATGTGGCCTCCGCGGCAGGATGACCCTTCGGGAACGCCTTCGGCTTTCGAACCTGCACCTTTATTGACCAGTAGGCCGCAGGTTCCCCCAAACGAAGAGAGCCCGTGGATCACGAGCTCCCGATGTGGCCTCCGCGGCAGGAATCGAACCTGCGGCCTACTGCTTAGGAGGCAGTCGCTCTATCCACTGAGCTACGCAGAGTCGGCCATTGTAGTATCTGTGGCTCAAAGTAACAGACCTAGGATCGATGTGTCAACGGGCTAGAACAGGAGGAGCCGTGAACGATGAGAAAAGTTAGCATAGGGCTCTTTGGACCCTCCGGACGAGACGCGCCGTACCCGGTAAAGAAAAGACGACGCGCACTATTCGTTTGCGAGGTGTCGTGTGGCCTGGTTTCTTCTATTTGTGTCCGGTCTTCTAGAGACCGTGTGGGCTGTAGCCTTAAAGCAGAGTGAAGGTTTCAGCAAAGTTCTCCCCACAGCTGTCTTTCTGGTTTCGCTGACGGTGAGCATGCTGCTCTTGGCGAAGGGAGCCAAGGAGATCCCCATCGGGACGGCCTACGCCGTTTGGGTAGGGATCGGCGCAACGGGAACGGCTCTCATCGGTATCTTCTACCTAGGTGAGAGCGCGAGCCCGATGCGCCTGGGGTTCCTTTTCCTCTTGGTGGTTTCGTTGATCGGCCTGCGCTTCTCCTGAACCTGAGCCCTACTCGCCCTCCACCCGGTCGAGCCGGAAAGTGGTACCCTCTCCGGGGTCCCCTAGCATCAGGTCACAGAAAGGCGAATTCCCGGAGAACGGTCGATAAAACCGTAGGGTGCCGCCCTCGGCCCATCCAGCAGCCTCGAGCCAGCCCCCTTCGAAGCGCACTCTGAATCGATCCAAGCCGATCGGGATCAGTCTGGCCTGCACTCCGGGTTCGTGAAAGGCGATACGCGGGCCCGCGGTGATCGTAATCGGGCCGAGGCTCGGGTGGGAGTACTCTCCGTAGAGCTCTTCGGCCACTGCGACCCTAACCTCAGGGGGCGGCGGAGGGGTAGGGTTCTCGGCCCGCTTCTTGAGCAACTCGGCGCTGTAGTCGATCTCGGGCGCGCCGTTTACCATATCGAAGAAGCGGTAGCCTACCGCGTCGGCCATCTGCATGGCGCCGAGATTGGTCAAGACGATGAGACCGATGTTCTGCTCCGGCTGGAAGCCCACGAAAGTCGAGTGCCCAGCGGTCCCCCCGTTATGCCAGGTGTAGCGGAACTTCGGTTGGCTCTGCAATACCCAACCTTGGGCGTAGGAGACGCGGTCGGAGATGATCGTTCGGGGGCTACGGGTGTAGAGAAGGTTCTCCTCGGAGGTCAAGCGTCGACCCTCCAGCTCCCCTGCCCCGAGCTGAAATCTCACCCATCGCGCCATGTCGTGAAGGTTCGAGTTCAACCCCCCGGCAGGGCCGAAGACGTACGGGAAGGGACCTGTGGGTATGGCCCTGACCTGCCCCTCGATAGTGGCGTGCCCCACGGCCTTGTTGCTGCTGGCCTCGAAGGCGGCGGCCGTGCCGCTCGTCGACGACATCCCGAGGGGGCCTAGAAGCTTAGCTTCGAGGACCTCCTCCCAGCTGTCCGCGCCCGCCCAACGGGCCACCATCTCGCCGGCTATCAGGTGCAGGGAGTTCACATACGCGAAGCGGCTTCGAAAACTGGTGACGGGTTCAACCCAGCGCAACGCTTTCCAGATCTGCTCCCGCTCGTACCCCATTGCGCCGAAGCCCGACAACGCTTGCGGAGGGATCCCGGGGTGCTGTGCCAGCAGGTCCTCCACCCGCACTTCCCGGGTGACCCAAGGGTCGAACATCTGGAACTCCGGCACCTGCTCGACGACCCGGCCATCCCAGGCCACCGCCCCGTCATCGACCATCAGCGCCAGCGTCGCAGCAGCGAAAGCTTTGGTAGTGGAGCCGACAGCGAAGATGGTCTGCTCATCGGGCGGGGTCTGTCCGTACCCTTTCCACCAGACGGTGCCGTCTTGCCTCACTATGGCAACGGCAACCGAAGGAACCGACCAAGCTTGGCGCGCTTGTTCTACATAGGCGCTAAACTCTGGTATCACTTCTTGCAACCGCTGCTCGCTGATCGGTTCAGACCAGCAGTGTGCGGTGAGCACTAAAACGAAAAACATCAAATATCTTTTCATCGGGGAGACTCCGCTCTCCAAATTGGGATTCCTCTAGAGAACAGCATCGGATCGGATCTGG
>CAZDLH010000418.1:0-3146 GCA_964505925.1 uncultured Burkholderiales bacterium | reverse complement strand
GGCCGAGTGCGGAGAGAAGACCCCGGCCCTGGTGACCACTCTGCACGGCACCGATGTGACGCTCTTGGGCTGCGATCCCTCGTACCGGCCCTTGATCCGACTAGCCTTGGACCGCAGCGATGCGGTGACCGCCGTCTCCCACAGCCTCAAGGAGCAGACCGAGGCTCTCTTCCCCGGCTTGAAAACGCCGGTGGAGGTGGTGGAGAACTTCGTCGGCCCGGAGGCCTTCGGGCGACCGGCAGGCGATCGGCAGGCGATGCGAGACGAACTGGGGCTGTCCTCAGGCGATCTGCTGGCCGTGCACGCCTCGAACCTACGAAGCGTCAAACGCCTCGACCTGGTGCTCGAAGCCGTCGCCTTGAGCACCCACCGGGACGCACTACACCTGCTGGTCTTGGCGGGCGCTGACGACAGCCATCTGCAGCCGCTGATCGACGAGCGGGGTTTAGAAGGTCGGGTGCACATACTCCGGAACGCGCCGGTAGGCCCCTACCTAGAGGCTTCCGACTTCGGGCTGTACGCCTCGGATCAGGAGAGCTTCGGGCTAGCGGTGCTCGAGACCATGGCGGTGGGGCGGCCGGTGGTGGCCACCGAGGTAGGCGGGGTCCCGGAGGTCGTCGGCGACAGCGGGCTGCTCACGCCCCCCGGGGACGCGGCCGCGTTGGCCCGCTCGGTGGACCGGCTCTGCGCCGACGCCGAGCTCCGCCAGCGACTGGGCCGGATCGCCCTAGAGCGCGCCCGCACCCGATTCCCCCTCCAGCGCGCCCTGGACGGCTACCTGGCCGTCTACCGCCGAGCTCTCTCCGGGCGCTGAAGGGGCGTTGAGGGGGCGTCCGTTAGCGGTCCGAGGGGTGGGTTTCGGTCGGGGGGGCCTCTAGGGTGAGGCTGAAGCTGCCTCCGGCTTGCTCTTGGACCCTCAGAGCGAGGTGGTAGAACCGCTCCTGGAGAGGCCGCCCCCCGATCACTCCTACGCAGCCTAGGGTGCCGGCCGGGTTTCCGTCGGGGTGGATGCGCAGCTCGGTACGGTCGGCTCCAGGGTAGCGGGGGTCCCGGGCCATCCCGGCAGGCATGCCCTGCTCGGTCAGGTCGAAGGAGTAGCCGAAGCCGTCGACGATCATCGCCGGGTTGTCCGGGCGCAGTCGGCCGTTGTGGACCAGGTAGTCGCCGTACGGGGCGTCCCCCCTACCCCGCGCGCCGTTATGGAAGCAGAACTCTACGGGCTCGCCGGTGGCGGGCTCTCGGAGCACGAGACGCCCGTACTTGAGGAGCGGGTTCTTAGGGCAGACCCTGGCCCAAGCCCGGGCATGGTCCCCTCGCAAAAGCGTAGGGGTGGGCAGCAGGTCCCACAGTTTCCGTTCGATCATCGGGTCGGGTTCGCAGCTGTGCCCCCGGCTCCTATCGACGGGGACACAGCCTGCTGGAAGCGCTACTTGTCGTCGCTGCTGCTGGAACTGCCGCCGCCGGAAGAGCTGCTGGAGGAACTGCTGGAGCTGGAGGTGCTGCTAGAGGTCGCCGAGCTGGAGGTCGAGTCGGTCGTGCTGGAACTCGCCGAGCTGCCGGTGCTGCTGGAGGTCGAGGAGGGCTCCGAGGCGCTGGCGGTCTCGCGGGTTTGGCGGCTGTCGGTTGCGGCCCCATCGGCTGCCTCGTTCTCGGCGGCCGTTTCTGGTGCGGCGGCTGCCTCGTTCTCGGCGGACCTCTCGGCTTGGGGAGCGCCGAACTCTAAGCGGAAACTACCGCCGTTGGCTTCGGCTGCCCGCTGGGCCAGATCGTAGAACCTCTCTTGAGTGGCCCTGTCTCCGACGATCCCGATGCAGCCCAAGGTGCCCTGGGCGCCGCCGTCCGGGTGTACGCGAAGCAGGCTGCGATCGTTGCCGTAGCGAGGATCCTGGGCGGTGCCCTGGGGGCGACCCTCCTGGGTCAGATCGAAGGAGTAGCCGTACCCGCCCACCATCATGCTGGAGACGTCGCTGCGTCTCCTACCGTTATCCACGATGTAGGTGCCGTCGGGGATGTGACCGCGGCCGAAGCCTCCGTTGCGAAACTCGAAGTTGTGCAGCTCCCCGGTCTGGGGGTCGCGGATCGAGAACTGACCCACCTTCATGTTGGGGTTGGTGTCGCTGATGACCGCGGAGGCGCGAGCAGCCTCACCGGCTCCTAAGGCTGGGGGCGCTACATCGGAGATGCTCCCCCGGGCCGGGCCGGCACCGACCGGTGCTGCAGCGCCGGAAGCCACGGCCGGGGCGCCGCCGTACGAGGGGCTGCCTCCGCCGAAGACCGGGGAAGAGCCCCCACCGATAGGAGAGCCTGCGATAGGAGAACCTGCGAAGGGAGAGCCGCCGACGGCCGGTGAGCCTCCAAGAAAAGGGGTCAGCGGACCGCTGCTGCCGCTACCAAAGGAGGGCGCCCCACCGCCCCCGCCGCCGAAGCTCCCCGGGCTCAAAGGGAAGGCGCTACCGTCGCCTGCGCCTCCGGTGCCGGTCATCTGCTGCTGGTTCTGCATCAGCTGCAGCAGCACGGCGAGCAGTTCGTTCCAGCTCGGCTGCTCCTGGTCCACCAAGTTCGAAACGTCGAACGGAACCTGTCCCCCGCCCATCAACGGATTCAAAGGTTGAGGGAAAGCCTGGTACGGTGAGAACTGAATCATTGGGGTCTATCCTCTTCTCGGGAAGGTCTTAACCTCAATCTACCGATCGGCTCTTGAGAGGAGTATGGAAAAAATATACAGATTGTAACATTTACCGGACGGGCCCCATTCTTTACTCACAGGAAAAGAAGGGGGTCGTCGGGAGCTGGCGTTAGCCCCCCGCTCCCCAGGTGTAGCCGATGAACGCTCCCATAGAGCCCGTGAACCACGGGCTACACATCAACGTTCAGGTGTTACCGGTACGGCTGGATAGGTAGCTTACGAACAGGCCTCCAGCGAGGCCGATGAGGGCTCCGAAGAGGCCGGGCGGAAAGGTAGGCACGATCGAGGTCTCCTTTTGCTCTTCGTTCGGGCTCGACCCAGCGGTCGGCAGCGGTCGGGCGCGAAACGGTACTGCCATCACCAACCGGCAGCGGGCGTTCCGGGTTCCCCTACCCGACCCTGAGATACCCATCAAGAATTATTGTTTCGTTTTTAAGGTCTAAAGCCTGAAGGGTTAGGA
>CAZDLH010000417.1:0-3157 GCA_964505925.1 uncultured Burkholderiales bacterium | reverse complement strand
CCGGATGAAGGCAGCCCAGACCGAGTGAGCCTCGACTCCGCAGCGCGCGATGCCGACGGAGGGTTCTCCATGACGCGAACCTTGACCGGGGGCGTGCTAGGGGTCATGGGCCGGCGGATCCCCACCACGGCGCCGGAGATCACCCCCGAGCGGGCCCAGATGTACAAGGATATGGTGCAGCCCGGAGACGTTTTGATGACCGCGGATCTCGCTTATCCGGGCTGGGCTCGGATGGAGTACTACGCCGTCGGTTCCCACTACACGCACGCCGCCTTCGTGGGAAGCGACAACGAGGTGTATGAAGCTGTGGGAAGCGGCGTGGTGAAGTGCAGCCTGGACGACTTTTTTGTAGGGCGACTCAAGGTGGCTATCGCTCGCCCGAACCTGAACGAAAACGATCTAGAGAAGGCCACCGAGTACTGCCGAGAGCAGCTCGGTAAGCCGTACGACAGCGTGTTCAACACTCAAGACGATTCGGAGTACTACTGCTCTGAGTTGGTGGCTAAAGCCCTTGCTGTGGGGGACAACCCGATCGCGACCCCCTCGCGCAGCGTGTTCGGCAAAGAGGCCATCGCCCCCGACATTTTCGGCAAGATGCCCGAACTGGAGCTTATCCACGACGAGCGGAGTAACTACTGGGGCAACAAAGCGGGCTACTGGCCACTGGCGGCCTCGGCGGTGGGCGTGGGCGCTGCAGGCTACGCCATCGGCGGCATCGCAGGAGCGGCACTAGGGGCCGGGGCCGGTCTGGTGGGTTCGGTCCTGGTCGGCAACAAGATCCAGACCGGGCACTTCTCGCCCATGCTCAACGACCTGCGCGGCCGCAAAGCCGACGACTAGCCCCCAGCGCCGAAGGTCGGCTCCCGCGGTTCAGACAGGGGGGTGAGGATCCCTCGCTCTTCGAGCCACCCGCTCAGATCTGTGGCGGCCCGCTCTACGTAGCTCACCGGGCGGCCGCCCAGCTCGATGATGCTCGGAAAGCTCTTGGGGTCATCGACCCGCACGATGCAGAGCTGCTCCGGGAGTCTGCTCACGATGCGGCGGTTCGTCTCTAGGCGCGGCAGGGTCGAGATCACCGCCCGGGCTCGCTCGGCGGCAGCCTGCTTCAAAGAGAGCTTAGAGCTGGCCTCGCCCCGGACGCACACGATCCCTTGCTCTTGAAGCTCCTTCACCCGTCCGGGGTCGGTGTCGATCCCCACGGCGGTGAAGCCTTGTGCGGTGAGGTCTTGGATCACTTTTTTGCCGGAGCGGCCTACACCGATGACCACGATGTGATCCTGTAGGTCCATCGGCGCGACCGGCTTTCCGGAGCGGGCGTACCGCTCTAGGAGGCCCCAGATCACCGAATCGCTGGAGACGGCCGGCGTGACGAGCATGGTCACGATAGTCAGCAAGACGATGACCGAGTAGAGCTGCGGCTTGAGATGGCCGGAGTCGAGGGCCACCAGAGCCGCTACCAACGAGAACTCGCTGGTCGCCGCTAGCAGTAGGCCGGCCTCGAGGCAGGTGTAAGTGGTCAGACCTATCCGGCGCCCGAGGAAAAGCGCCACCAGCGGGGTGGCGATCATCAGCAGGAGAGCCAGCAGGATCGCTTCGGGGATGTAGATCCACTCCATATGGGTGACCTTGGCGCCGAGAGCGGTGAAAAAGCTTGCTGCGAAGAGGGTCTCTAAGGAGTTGAGCTGGCCGCGGACCAGGCTATCGCTAGGGAATCGTGAGAGGGCGAGCCCCCCGAGGAAGGCGCCGGCCACGATGGGCAGCCCCAGCTGCTCGGCCACCGTGCAGAAGACGAACAGTACGGCCAAGACGGCGATAAGCTGCGCCTCTTCGGAGTTGGCCAGGCGGGTGACCAGCCGGTTGCCTAGCTTCTCGCGGACCAGGAGGCCGAACCCGATCAGTCCTATCATTTTAACCAGCGCAAAAAGGACCGCGGTCAGCCCGTCGGGGCTGGCTTTGAGGGCGGCCAGCACCACGATCACGAGCAGGTCTTGAAGGAGCAGCACGCCTAGGGCCAGGCGTCCGTGCGGTTCGTACAGCTGCTGGCGGCTGGCCAGTAGGTTGTAAGCCACGATGGTGGAGCTAGCGGCTAAGAAAGTGGCTAGATAAGCGGCCGACCAGACGGAGAATCCGAGTAGGATCGCCGACAGACCGCCGATGCCGCCCACGATCGAGAAGAGACCCAAGCCCAGAGTGAACACGGCCTTCTTACGGCGCAGGATGAGGCGCGGGCTCAGCTGCAGCCCGGCGCTGAAGACCAGGAAAGTGGCGCCCAGCAAGAGCGCATCGGTGAGCACCGGCAGTTCGGTGACCCGGTCGAAGAAGCGGCTGGCCACCGATGAGGTGAGCAGGCCCGACAAGATGAACATCGGGGGGTAGGGGAGACGGGTGAGCTTGGCAGCCACGGCCCCTAAGATGGCGGCCAACAGAAGAATGGAGAACCCGATCATCGTGCCAACGCTCCCGAGCGGTCGAGCTCTTGGACCAAGTTCTGCGTGCTGGCGTCTCGAGTGCGGAGCAGGTAGTCCACATCGAGCCGGGTCAGCGAGGGCACCACGGCCCCGGTAAAGGCGTGGACCGCGCACGGAACTCCGGCTTGGCGACAGCGATAGGCGATCAGCTCGTTGGTGCTTTCGATCTGCAGGGTGGAGACCACCACGGCGGCGTCTCGGAAAGAGGCGTCTTCCAGGGTTTCGTGATCGAGCACGTCGCCGAGCACGGTCGGGCAGCCTAAGGACCGAGCCTTCTGGGGATCGCGCTCGACCAAGACCACTTCCAGGTCGCGGCCTCGGAGCTTTTCGACGATAGCCTCACTGAGGGGGTTCACGCCGACCAGCACCAGGTGACCCTGGCGTTTGCCCTCGGTGGGGGCGGTCTCCTCGGGCGGTGTGTCGCGCAGCAGCGCGGTGCGGCGCAGCCACCCCAGGAGTCGATCTTTGTGGGAGTAGGTCAGCGAAGACACGGTGATAGTGACCAGGGCGTTCAGGCCCAAGAGCGCGTTCACCGAGGGGTCGATCAGGCCGCTACTAACCCCGAGGGCCCCCAGGATCAAGGAGAACTCGGAGATCTGCATCAAGGTTAGCCCGGTGAGCACCCCAGTCTCTCGGTTCGAGCCGATGCGCGGCAGTAAGAAGGTGAGGATACCGATCTTGACCAGCAT
>CAZDLH010000416.1:0-3162 GCA_964505925.1 uncultured Burkholderiales bacterium | reverse complement strand
CGAGTATCATATTTGGTTGCGTTAATCGGCAAACTAGAGAACATACTGGATCTCCTCGCCTGTTTAGAGCCGTGCCCAGAGCCGGAACAAGACCCCTTTCACGAGATGGAGAGTGTCCTCAGCCAGGAGCTCGAGGGCATCTCTACAGTGCTCGTAGTCCTCACCCACTGGGATCAAAAACGCGCTGTCCTCCTCGAGTCGTTAACCCAGAACGGCGTAGCGGTCAGGGCATTTTTGATCCTTAGAGAAGAAGATGTGGTGGGAGAGCTCCCAGACACAGTGCGCCCGCTCCAAGAGGCGCACATAGTCGCAGGAGGCCTGAGTGTTCTATAGAGGGCTCTTCCTACTCTGGAGTCAGGTCGGACTCGTCTGGATGGCTCAGCTGAGTCTCGGAAGTATCCTCACTACTCTGGGGGTCGGGCTCGCCTGGAGATTCAAGGGGCGTCTGCACCTTTCGGTGAGAACACTCGTACCGATAGCTATAGCTTGGGGCGCTGTCTGTCTACTACTGAGCCGAGCTCTTCCGGTGAGCGGTCTGTTACTCGGGCCCGGGGCCCACTACGCAGCAGTGCTCTCCAGCGGTCTAGCAGGCCTAGCCACCGCGGTGAAGCTGACCGAGGAACGGAGATTTGCCGCCGTCTTCTTCGTAGCCTGTACCCTCGTGTTCAGCGGCATGTCCGTACACACCCAAGAGGTCGCCATCCTCAGTACCGTGGGTCTTCTTCTTCTACTCGGCGCATTGCGCGAAGAGAGTGGACTCGCTTGGTCGTGGAGCCGTCGTCTGTGGAAACTGCCTATGTTGGGAGTCGCCACCGGACTTACCCTTGCGGCGGTCTGGTCCGAAACGCGACTCGGCTTGCTCTTAGGCCTATTCGCCTTCGTCCCTATCCCCGGAGTCCAGTTTCCTCCCGTGTCGACTCTCACGAGCCTTCAGAAATGGGAAAGTTCGGATGTTGTCGCCCTGCGAGTCTACGGCGAGGCCCCCCCTTTATATCTAGTGGGTCGCACATTCTACCGATTCGACTCGAATCATAGTTGGCGGTGGACAGAGACCCAAAAGCTCCTCGAGTCTACGGAAAGCATACGTGTGCCGTCCATCGACACCCCGATCTACCTCTACCCCTCTCCGCAGGCGATGGAGAGTGCGGATCGCGCTCGGCCTCTACGCGTCGAATATCCTGGAGACGGTTCGGGATTCACGCTGTACGCCCCTCGAAACTATGCTGAACTCGGCTGCGAACTACCGGCGCTCCACCGCTATAGTGACGAGACCCTACAGGCTCGAACACTCGATCACTTCTCCGGGATCTACCTACTTTTCCCTCCATCGCAGGGATGGCACAGCCCTATACAGAGCCGCCGTCTCGACCCACAAACCTCGGAGGCCGCGCTCGAACTTCCGGAGGGGTTAACCCCCCTCGTATCCCACCAGGCCGAGCGACTCGTGGGACACCTAGACTCCCCAAGAGAGAAGGCCGAAGAGCTCGTTCGCTATTTCCAGACCGAATTTCAATACGGGTACGGTCACCGCTTCAGCTCGCCCCAGCACGCTCTTCATGAGTTCCTCGAGAAGAGACCGCCCGCTCATTGTGAATTCTTCGCGACGAGCGCGGCCTTGATGCTGCGCAGCCAAGGCGTGCCCACTCGGTATCTCAACGGTTTCGTGATCCAAGAGCGCAGCTTCGACGGAACCTACTATATCGTCCGCCTTAAACACGCTCACGCTTGGATAGAAGCCTTCCTACCGGACGAAGGCTGGACGTCGTTCGATCCGACCCCGCCGGAAGCTCTAGACGATCCGAGCCAACCCCCCAGACTGTGGCTGTCCCTCATGGAACGGACCTCCGAACTCTGGCGGCGGCTCCTGCGAACGTTTTCGGGCTCGCCGGTCGAGCTACTTCGAAAGGGCCTGTATATCGTCAAAGACATGGCCTCGGATCCGCGCACTGGGCTAGGGCTGGTCCTGGTTCTCACAGCTCTAGGCGCGAGGTCCATCTGGAGAAGACGAAAACTGCTAATAGCCGAGGACACCTCCACAAGATTCAGACTCGATCACCCGGACTGGACTCCCTTTCTCGTCGAGCTTCAAGATCGACTGGAACCGAGGCTGCACAGAGCTTCTCCTCAGGAGACCCTAAGACAGTGGTACACTCGACTCTCCGAGGAGCTGCCCGACTCTGACAAAGTTATCGATTTCCTAAAGATGTACGAATCCTTGCGCTACAGGTGCAGCCCCCCATCCCAGGATCTCGCCGAGCACCGAGGGCAGCTTCGCACAGCTCTCGAAAAGATCTTCGAAACGCCATCGTCGTTGCCATAAGTGGCTGTGCGTGGACTCAGACCCATCGACAGGAACACCTAACAGGCTAGAGAACCGCACATCGAAGAACCCTTGAGGAGATGTGGCATAAACCGATGCGGGAACTACCTAAGAGATACCAACACAAGAGTCTCGAACAGGATTGGAGACAAAACTGGGAGGACACCGGTGTCTACCGCTGGGATCCGGAGCGACCTAGGGAGGAGACCTTCGCCGTGGACACGCCTCCTCCAACGGTCTCGGGCGCTCTCCATATCGGACACGTCTTCAGCTACACCCACCAAGATCTCTTAGTCCGCTACCAACGCATGACCGGCAAGAATATCTGCTACCCGATGGGCTGGGACGATAACGGACTTCCCACCGAGCGTAGAGTGCAGAACCTTTTCCGTGTTCAGTGCAACCCCCATCTCCCCTACGACCCCCAGTTCGTGCCGGAGCGCAGAAAGAAAGGCCCTGTCCAAGAGATCAGCCGTCGCAACTTCATCGAAGCGTGCTCGATCGTCACCCAAGAAGACGAGGAAGCTTTCGAAGATCTCTACCGCTCCCTAGGTCTCTCTATCGACTGGAGTCTCCAGTACGCAACCATCGATGAGCACTGCCGCACGATCTCCCAGCGCTCCTTTTTAGAGATGTTCGAGCGCGACTTCGCCTATTCGAGTGAAGCCCCCACCATGTGGGATGTCGACTTTCAGACCGCGGTCGCTCAAGCCGAAGTCGTCGACAAGAATCTCCCTGGTCACTTTCACGACATTAAGTTCGAAGTCGAAGGCGGTGGAGACTTCATCATCACCACCACCCGTCCGGAACTCCTTCCGGCCTGTATAGCTGTGGTCGCCCAC
>CAZDLH010000415.1:0-3176 GCA_964505925.1 uncultured Burkholderiales bacterium | reverse complement strand
CGGCACTCTTTTAACGCGGCCGGCTGAAACGGACAGAGTTCGCTGTCGAAATATCGTTCGGGTCGATATAGACCCGACCAAGAAGCATGGTCAGCCTGATAAGTATATCGATGTTTACGGAGGGGGCTCTGTGAAGATCGTGGCCCGAGCCCGCTTGGGGGGGGTCGATGTGACTCGCGCGACCCCCGAAATTGAGCTCATAGGAGATACAGATTGAGTCGAGGTCCCCGCCGGGGTTTCACTATCGTCGAAGTTCTTCTGGCGCTCTTCTTGGTGGGTCTGGTCACCGGCATGATCGCGGTGCTGTTCCAGCGCTCGTTTCAGATCATGCGCTTGATCGACGACAAGGAGCGGGCTCGACAAGCTTCCCGGATGGGTCTGGATCGGATCACCAGCGAGCTGAGGGAGGCCACCGAGATCCTGCAGACCGGAGCCGATATCTTGAGCTTTGAAAAGATCGACCCCACAGCTGTTTTACAGGCTCCTCCCACTCCTCCGGAACCAGACGATTCGCTCGACGGGTTTGCACTTGAGGAGTGGGGTCCGAACGACTACTACCCCGCTACGACGCGCCTGATCATCACCTACGCCATCGACGGAGAGAATCTGACCCGGCGGGTTCAGAGGAAAGCCGGCGGGGGGGGTGAGACCCAGGTGGTCGTCGTCGGTGTGAACTCTTTCACGACCGAGGCCAACGCCCAAAATGCAGCGGAGATCGATGTGACCCTCTCGGTTCGCGACAACCGGAAGGTGACGGCCATCTCTAGTCGCATCCTCGCTCCGTGCATTGTGGAGGAGCACGGGTGAGTGGCGCCTACCCCAGGAGCAGGCTACGCTCTAGCGGCTTTCTTCTGGTGGCCAGCCTCATGCTGAGTACTCTTTTTCTGGTGGCTGGCTTAGGGCTGCTGGGCGCGCAGAGCAGTCGGTACGCTGCGGCAACTCGGGTTGCCGAAGGGCTGCAAGCTAAGAACGCGGCCCTGTCCGGAATGGAAGACGTGCGGGTCAAGCTGGCCAAGGACGTCAAGTTTCCCCCTCGGAGTAGCAAGGACCGGGAGCAGTACCGCTTCGCCTATTCCGAGAATGTCGGCAAGGCTGGAGAAGAGCCCGAGGTCAGCTACACCGTGGTGATCGACTACGAACTGGAGCGAGAGGTGCAGGTCCCAGCGGTCAACCGGTGGGGTCCGTACCGATGGGGGGTGTACCGGATCAGCGTGTCCGGATTCTACGGTCCCCGGGCGGAGCCGGTGGCGACCTCGGTGCTCTACGCCGAGTACGACATCGCCACCGCAAAGTTCATCCGGTTCGAAGATCGCAGCAGCCTGTAGGGACCCGCTGAGAGCCAGGGAGTCCCCGGACAGAACACGAACCGGCCGGCATGCCCTCGCATCAGGTCACAGCTGTTAAAAGAGCAGCGCCGAGGGGCTCCTATCGGTGGGCTGTCTTCTGGCTCACAGTCGGACTAGGAGTCCATCTGGCCGGCGTTGTGACCGCCGGTACGGGGAGTTTGGACCAGCCCAAGGGCCTGTTCTTAACCTATCTGCTGATGGCCGTAGTCCTCGACTTTCTAGTGGGGGCAGCTCGCCGGGTGGAGCTTCAGCAGGTGGCGCCGGCAGTGGTTCTAGCCGTACTTTTGACCCCGGGCTTCCCTCCGATCTTAGGCCTGGTGATCAATCTGTGCTGCTTGCTCGTGGTGCTGATCACCGCCGAACTCAGCGCGGAGAACCTGGCCTTGGCGGGGCGCTATCTCTTGCCTACCGGGCTCACCGTTCTGTACCTGATCCACGGTCGGGGTGAAGGTATGGATGGGGCGCTCATCGCGGCCGAAATCTTTCTGCTGGCAGCCTTGTTCACACGAGGGACGGTGGTACCGTTCCGGGCCGACGTGTTCTTAGTGGTCTCGTACCCGGCGCTCGCGCTTTTGCTTCGATATCTAGCGGAGCTGCACTTCGCCTATCTTCTCTTGGCCCTTCCGCTCTTGGTGCTCTTGACGACGGTGGACACCGAGATGCTCCTGCGCTACTTCCGCTTGAAGCAGAAGCTCGACGATAGTCGCACCGAGATCGCCGAGACCCGGAAAGCCCATCAGAGAACCCAGCGGGAGTCGCAGCATAAGGCGGTCTTGCTGGGGCGGCGGGAGAAACAGCTGGAGCTTCTAAACGGGCTCGGTCGCCAGCTCGATGAAGCGACGGCCCAGGAGAGCTTAGCGCGCTATCTCTTGCAGGAGAGCTGCCGACTGACCGGTGCCGACCGAGGCGCTGTGCTCCTCACCGAGGGGCGTCCAGCCAAGGTGCTCCGAGCCGTTTTTGAGGGGGGCAGCAGCGGGCTCGACCTGCAGAAGGGGCAAGCGGTCCCGCCCGGGGTGAAGCGAGGGTTCTCCGCCGAACCGCCGTGGTCCGGGGGGCTGTGGCGGGGTGGTCAGAGCTTCTTTTGCGTTCCCCTCGGTAGCTCCGGTTGGCTCATCTTAGGACAGGCGGAGGCGGACGCCTTTCCGGACTTCTTGGCTGAGTTCTTCGCCGCCGTGGGACGGCACGCCGGCAGCGCCCTGTTGGCTCTGCACCGACTGTTGGCCATGCAGGAGATCGCCCGCCGCGAAGCCCTCGAGAAAGAGCGCGTGGCTCAAGAGCGAGAGAAAGTGGCAGCGGAGAAGGAGAAGGTCGCAGACCAGAACCGAAACTTGCGCGAGCTGATCGCCTCCTTCGGGGCGCTGGCCGAGGAGGCGCTGACCGAGGAGTCGGAGCTTCTTCGAACCGGTGAGAAGGCTATGGCTCGCCTGACGGGGGCCGAGCTGGTGGCCTTCAGAGCCCCCTCCCGCTCGGAGCTGGAGACCCCGAGCGGAGGCTGCCGGTACGCCGGGCGCGAGTGGGCGAGCGTACTCTATCTCTCCGGGGAGGGTCCGGTGGGGGCCGTTTTGTGCGTGGCGGCCGAGCCCAATGTGTTCGCGGCTCACCAGATCGAGTGGTGCCGCCTGCTGCGAGACTTTCTGGACAAGACTATAGAGAACAGCACCCTACACCAGCGGATCAGCGCTTCGTTGAACCAACTGAAAGAGACCCAGCAGGAGGTCGTGCGCTCCAGCCAGTGGGCGGCCGCAGGACGGTTGGCCGCGAACGCAGCCCACGAACTGAACACGCCGCTCGGGGCGATCCGACTGGCGGCCGAGCAGGTGCGCTTTTTCC
>CAZDLH010000414.1:1508-3184 GCA_964505925.1 uncultured Burkholderiales bacterium | reverse complement strand
CCTCTTTCCCACCGAAACGCCCCCCGGCTGTGGAGGCGGTGGGCGAGATCCTCGAAGAGGTGCAGCGCATCTGCATCTCCCAGGGGAGAGACTCCTCATCAGTGAGGCTAGTCGCCGTGACCAAGACTCGGGATATCGATGAGATCAAGGTTCTCCTCGAAGCTGGGCTAGAGGATCTCGGCGAGAACTATCTGCAAGAAGCACGGGAGAAGGCGCGAAAACTTCCAGGGGCCCGCTGGCACCTGATCGGGAACCTACAGAAGAACAAGGTCAATCTCGCGGTTGATCTGTTCGAGGTGCTCCACTCGTTAGACGATCTCGAACTGATCCGAAGGCTCGAGAGGCGCTGCGAGAAGCGCCATCGATATCTGATCGGTCTGCTCCAGGTCAAGCTCGGAAACGAGAAGTCGAAGAAGGGCTTGTCTCCAGAGGAGGTGTTCCCCCTGCTCGACGAGCTCGCCCAAGAGCCGCCCCAGTACCTGAGGCTCGCCGGACTGATGACCATCCCTCCTCCGGTCGAGGACCCAGAGCAGAATCGGCCCCACTTTCGTCGCCTTCGGGAGATGCTCGAAGAGATCAAAAGTCGCAACTACTCGTTCTGGTCCGGGGAGGAGCTCTCCATGGGGATGAGCGACGACTATCAGGTGGCCGTCGAAGAGGGTGCGACGATGATCCGAGTAGGGCGGGCTCTCTTCGGTCCCCGACCGGATTGAACCGACCAGGGGAGACAGGGGGCGGATTCCCCCTCCAAGGAGGGTTGAACAAGATTCACGGGAAGCTCTCATCGAGGTCGAGGCTGTCGTCTCGACATGCAATCTGACGAGCGGAGGCTCGAACCTCGTGGCAGGACGCGTTATGGATAGTTTAAAGAGATTCTTTACCCTCGAAGAAGAGAGCTACTCTGGGGAGTCCCAAGACTCAGAGCAGCTAGACCTTTCCGAGTACTCGATGAGTGCCGCTGAACATCCGGTTCCGGAGGTGCGCTCAAACCGTAACTTGGTGGGGCTACCGGCGCCTCGGAGGCAAGAGATCGTAGTTCTCGAGCCGGCCTCGTTCGCCGACGCTCGGGAGATCGCCGAGACCCTCAAGCTCAAGAAGTGCATCCTTTTGAATATGCGCAAGACCGATAAAGAGCTCTCCCGGCGGATCGTAGACTTTCTGTCCGGCATCTCTTACGCTATCGAGGGGCAGTCCCAGAAGGTGGCAGACCAGATCTATCTTTTTACTCCGGGTCATTTCGATATCATCATCTCTTCCCAGGATCAGTTCGGGGGGAAAGACGATGTCGGTATACCCTCGAAAGAAGGGTACTAAGGGGGCGGGAAAGGCCGAGCTCGGTCTACTCCACTTCGCCGGCCATGTTCTCAGTAGAGATCCAGATTCGGTTTGAATGCAAGAACTGCGGCGCCCCCATAAAGCGCCGTTTTCTTGACTATCTTTCGAATCGCACCACCATCTGCCCCTCGTGCAGCGTAAAGATGGTGCACTTCGCTCGCGGTCAGACCGGGCGAGGGGAGCGGGTGGAGCTCCATACCCTGGCCTCTAAGATCGAGCGTCTCGAAGGGGACTGGGGAGCTCTGGTCAACGAGTATCTGTACCACCAGGCTAGCGACTGGCGCGAGGGCGACCCGGATATCGGACCAGCAGGTCGCCCCCCTGAAGACCCCGAGCGAGAG
>CAZDLH010000414.1:0-1408 GCA_964505925.1 uncultured Burkholderiales bacterium | reverse complement strand
TGGTCCGACCGGCGCTCCCTTCGGTTTCTACAGGTCTTCGGGCCTGGGGTGCCAAGCTTCGGTCCCCTCTTCATCGTCGTCGTCGAGCCCCGTCCCCGGCGCGCTCGGGTCCAAGCTGAAACCGCCACCGGTGAAGGCCGGTTCGGCGAACTGCCCTGTATCGGAGAGCGCCCTGCTCTGGCCTTGAGCCCCCAAACTCGGCGGTTTCTCTTGGGCCGGAGCTTCGAACCAGAACTCCATATCGCCGATGGAGACCCGGTCACCGTCCTGTAAGAGATACTCTTGGATCCTCTGTCCGTTGGCGTAGGTGCCGTTCGAGGAGCCGAGATCCCGCAAGAGATAGCCTTCGGCCAGGCGAGTGATCGAGGAGTGTTGGCGGGAGACCGAGCTGTCGTTGAGCATGATCTGACACTGCACCTCGCGCCCGATGACCAGATGGTCACGGTTCAGAGGGAAGCCGCTGCGCAGCTTTTCACTTTTCGGGCGTAGCCAGGCCCAACTCTGCTTCCGTACCGTTGGAAGCACCGTGGCCTCTTCGCTCAGCGGGATCAGTCGATTCACCAACAGGTATCCGACCCCTAGGCTGACCGCCATGCACAGGGCTTGGAGCATCCACGGGAAGGCGGTAGGGACGACGGTCTTACTCTCTACGAACTCTAGGACGACGAGGGCTAGACCCCCACCGAGAAAGAGCATGAAGAGATAGAAAAGGAACCGCTTGAGGTAGGTCATTGGGATTCATCTTTCTGACGGGGATTCGGGAGCCAAGTCTGGTCGACCCAACGATAGTTGGCGGTGGCGGGAGCCCAAGAGAGCGCACCGGACCCTCCCAGGAGCGCTAACCCCTGGTAAGACCGGTAGCCCTGAGCGCTTCCTTGAAGGATCAAGAGATCTCGCAAGAGCGCTCCGGTCAGACCTAAAGAGATCTTTTCGGAGGTGGCGGGAACCGAGAGTTGGCGCTGTAGAGGGTCCCACAAGACGATCGCCTCAGCGTCGGTTTCTGGGGGCAGGACGGGGAGCTCGAACGGGCTGACCGCAAAGAGCAAGAGCTTCGCTCCGTCGAGGTCCGGGACGGGGTCGGGCAGGCGAGAGCTCTCGATCAAAAGGCGTTCGCCCCCTTCGCTGGCTTGCCGGCTGAGGGCTTTGAAGGCGTCGGGGCGCAAGCGAGCCGCTGGAGGCTCGGTCTCGCCGGGGGCGGCTTCGAGTCCGCCCCAGAGGAGTCCGTCGAGCGAGGAGCTCTCCCGGCTCTGGCCGACCAGCTCTCGCAGGCTCAAGGGGATCTCGAGAGACTGGTTCGCAATGGAGAGCTGCCCTGTCTGCTCTTCGAGAACAAGAGTGGTGATGTTCGGGTCTCGCTCCACCGACGCCTCCCCCTCGTCGTCTGGAGGCTCCCCTTCGGGCCCGGAGG
>CAZDLH010000413.1:0-3203 GCA_964505925.1 uncultured Burkholderiales bacterium | reverse complement strand
CTCGCCTGCTCGGTATTGAGCACTTTCCCTCGCAACGGAAGGATCGCTTGGAACGTCCGGTCTCTGGCCTGCTTTGCCGATCCTCCAGCAGAGTCGCCCTCTACGATGAAAAGCTCGCTCGTCTCCGCGCGATGGCTTGAGCAGTCCGCTAACTTTCCAGGTAGATTCAGTCGCTTCGAAACGGATTTCCGAGAGACGAGCGCTGTTGCAGCTTCGGCTGCTGCCCGCGACTTCGCCCCGGCTATCACCCTCCCGATGATCCCGTCAGAGACGCTCGGATTCGTAAGAAAGAACTGCTCGAGAGCCGGGGCGACCACGCTCGCTACGCCGGAGGTGAGTTCAGGATTGTTCAAACGGTCCTTCGTCTGGCCCTTAAACTGCGGGTCGCGAACGTAAACGCTCAGGACTGCCCTCAATCCATCGCGAATATCCTCCGCGTTGATCTTTAGGCCTTTCGTCGAGGTTCCTTGGACCTCCATGCTGGTCCGAACCGCTCTGACGACCGCGTTCTTGAGTCCTTGCTCGTGAGTGCCCCCTTGCTCCGTACGGATACCGTTGACGTAGCTTCGGATCTCCTCGCCCCCCTTCTCCACCCACTGGAGCGCTAGTTCGACCTTCGGCTCATCCTCTTTGGCAAAGGAGAAGATCAGGTCGTAGATCGGATCTTTCGGAGTGGCAGCTACGATCTTTCGAAGATAGCCTTCGATCCCGTCATCGGGCTCGAGTTTGTGGACCTGTTGCGACACCTTATCCCGGAAGACGACTCGGCACCGGTGCAGATAGCTCTTCGCTTCGAGCACCTCCAGGAGAATGTCGGACCGGAAAGTCGCATCTCCGAAGATATCCGGATCAGGCTCGAAGGTGATAGTAGTGCCAGATCCCCTGGCCTCACCGAGTCGAGCGAGCGCTCCCTGGGGGACACCTCGTTGAAATCTTTGACAATACAGAGAGCCGTCTCGCTTGATCTGGGCCTCAAGATTCGAGGACAAAGCGTTGACTACGCTCGCGCCAACCCCGTGTAACCCCCCGGAAAAAGCGTAGTTCTGACCCTCGAACTTCCCACCCGCGTGAAGGGTCGTCAGGATGAGCTCGAGGGCGGGAAGACCCGACTCCTGGTGCACATCGATCGGAATACCCCTCCCGTTATCGCTGATCTTTAGGGTCCTTCCGTCGGCGTCGAGCTCCACTTCGACGAACGTTGCGTGACCGTTCATCACTTCATCGATCGAGTTATCAACGATCTCCCAAGCCAGGTGGTGTAAGCCTTGCTCATCCGTCGAGCCGATATACATATGGGGCCGTTTCCGAACGGGATCCAGCCCGGTCAGCACGGTGATCTGAGATGCGCTGTATCCAGAAGTCACTACTGCTCCTCCCCTACTTCAAAGTCGGGAGCTTCCCCACCGGAGCTTCCCGCATCCCTCAACTGCGACTCGGCACTCAGGAGCTCTTCCATCTCGTTGAGCTCCCGTTGACGTTCCTCGAGGGTCGGCGCGACCTCCATCAGTACTCCTCGCTTAATGAGTCGCTGCCCGACCCCACCCCGTCCGGACAGCTTGCAGGTCGAGGGGTGGACCAAGAGCTCACGCCCCCCCTCCTTACGGATTAAAATGAGACCTAGCTCTTTGGGAGCATCCTCGGACATCAAGCGAAAACCGACCAGTCGATCCTCTTCCGCAAGCTTTAGAATCGTGACGCCCTTCCCAGGACCGGAAAGAAAGTTGATCTCCCGAAGTTTACAGATCGCTCCTCGTCCGAACCGGGTCGCGCTCGCCAAGAGGTCGGAGCCCGGATGCCCCAATCTAACATCTACGACATGCGCACCGAGGCTGGGCCGCGCATACCTACGCCCCTGCCTTGTGGAAGGTTCAGAGTACGGTTCCAGAGAGAACCTCATCCCTTTCCCATCGCTGGTGATCGCCACAGCTTGAGTCTCCGGCTCCGCTTCGGACTCGCTCGCGATACTCCCCGAGAGCAGTCGAGGGTCCAACACGAGACAGCTCACGATACGCTCCCCGTCAGTAAAACTACACTGGCCTTGTATCGGTTCACCGTAACCGCGAGCGGAAGCCGGTAGATCGTTGATCCTGAAAGTGTGAGCCGTTCCGTAGTTAGTGAAGAACACTAAGCAGGTCAGAGTCGATGCCCGGACAGCAAACTGAAGTTCGTCCCCCTGCCGAAAGCGGACTTTCGATAGGTCGGACACCCTCTGAAGGCGACGCACCCAGCCGTCCTTGGAGACGAGGACCGTAGCGTCTTCTTCTAGGATCAGACTCTCCTCGCTATAGGAAGTCTCCTCAGCTCCTCTAGCGAGAACCTTGGTTCTACGTCTATCCCCGTGGAGCTCGGCCATCTCTCGTAGTTCGTCTTGGACTAAGCTCCAGAGCTTCTTCGGGGAGTCTAGTAACATCTCGAGCTCTTCCTTCTGACGGGTCTTCGCCAGAAATTCATCGAGGACAGCGCGAATATCCGGTCTTCCCAATCGATACAAACGCAGGTCGAGAACCGCATCGGCTTGCCGTTCGTCGATCGCAAATTCCGCTCGAAGCCTGCGGCTCGCATCCGCTCTTCCGTCGGAATCCCTAATGATCTCCAGCGCCCGGTCTAAGCCATCGAAGACGATCTTGAAGCCCGCCAACACGTGCAGCCTCTCCTCGAGTAGCTTCAAGTCGTACTTTAGTCTGCGAACCGTTACCTCATACCGAAACTCATTGAAGTGCAACAGCGCCTCTTTGAGGCTCAGTCGATCCGGCCGTACCCCTACCTGACTATGGTCGGGGACCAAGCAAACCATGTTTACGTGAAAACTGGACTTCAGAGCAGTGTGCCTGTAAAGGTACGCCGCCACCGTGCCGACATCGGCCTCCTTTCGCATGATCACCACTATGCGAATCTCGTCCGTCGACTCGTCTCGGACATCGAGAAGATAAGGAACCTTCTTATCCATAATGATCTGGCCGATACTCTCCACCAGAGTACTCTTGTTCACGGTGTACGGGATCGAGGTTATCACTAGATGCTGCTCAGATCGTCTCCCCTCCTCGAGATGGTACTCGCCCCGAACCCGGATTCTGCCGTGTCCTTTTTCGTAGATCTCCGTGAGAGTGGCTCGATCCTCGAGCAGTTGACCCCCAGTCGGGAAATCCGGACCTTTTATCTTCCCCATGAGCGCCGCAGTGTCAGCCTCGGGATGGTCCACGAGA
>CAZDLH010000412.1:0-3205 GCA_964505925.1 uncultured Burkholderiales bacterium | reverse complement strand
ACGGCAACTGGGCCAGAAATCCGGTGGCCATGAACATACACATGACCCCGAAAAACAGTGCGGTCACGATGGCCATTCCTTGCTGATATCTGCTCTTTGGTCTCGACATAAATAAAAACTTTATACCACGGGTTGAACATCGAGGGATGTGAGAGCCCTCACATCCGGTTCAGACCGTCACCCTCCCCCCCCTGCCGAGAAAGACACCCCGGACCGCGCGGCCCACTCATCCGTCCTCAGGTTCAAATTTTGGCAACCTTTCCCCTTCGAACGTCTGTTACAGTTAGAGATATGAAGATCGGACTCGGACATACTCACCCTTACGGAGCTGCCCAAAGCCCTGTTTCCAAGGAATCCACCAACAGCGCTTCCGGCAGTGAAAGCGACCGCCAGCAGGTGGTCCTCGAGTTCGACGCACGCTCGGTATCCCACCTCGACCAGGTGAACCTCAAAGGCTCCTTCGATCCCGCAACCGGCGAATACTCAGACCACTGGAACGGCGGTAGCACCATTCCGATGCGCGACGACGGCAAAGGCGGAGACCGGAAAGCCGGCGACGGTATCTTCACCGCCTCGATCGAACTCAAGCGAGGTCAAGACCACCAGTTTCAGTGGGGAGCGGTAGACCGCGACGGCCGCTGGCTCGTCACCACCGAAGAGCCTCCGAAGTTTCAGCTCGACCCCCAAGCCGAAGTGACCGCCGCCAACTACGCACCGGTCGGCCACCATCTGTACGGCCTTCACCGAGAGGGAGAGGACGGGTTCCGTCTGCGGACCTGGGCCCCCGAGAGTGACGCCATGTCGGTAGAGGTGTTCGACCGCGACGGCGAGTTCATCCAGAGCCTACCGATGAAGCGGGTCCCCAATAGCGGTGACTGGAAGCTTTCGATGGACCGTGGATTCCGCACCCTCGAAGGCTCGACCTACCGCTTAGCCTCCCGGGACACCGACGGAAACATCGTTTCGGACTACGCCGACCCTTTCGCTCGGCATCTCGAAGGTCAGCAGCGCGGTCTCGAGCGGATCTTCGTAGACCCGGTGCTCGGCTTCGAAACCGGATGGTACGACGACTCCTCTAAGGGAGGTCCGAACTACGCGGACAACCCGCTCTGGGGCCGCTTCTCGGTGGACGGGCAGCTCGAGGCCGACCGGGTGGAGCTGATCCTTCGAGACGAAAACGGAACCCGTCTCGATCGCGATCGGTTGATGGAGCGCGTCGGCGCACCGAAGCTGACCCCCTACGACCAAGCTGACCCCGCCGACCAGCGCGATGTGGACGTCCTGCGCTCTTGGCAGCTAGCCGAAACCGCACCTCTCACCCCCTACTTCTGGAGCAACAGCGTATCCGAAGACGGTCGCATCGAGATGACCCGGGTCGACAGCAATATGACGGCCGGCGGATGGACCACCGTCGTCAACTCCTATCCCGAGCTGCAAGGCCTCAAGTACGAGTTCCACGCCTACAAGGACGGCGAGCTCATCGGGGATTCCAACAACGACGGTATCCTCTCCGAGGAGGAGCGTCGCGCTACCCCTTTCAACGAGCGGCGCAACACCATCACCGAGCGCCCCGGCTCGGCCCGCAACAGCCTTTTCCGAATCTCTCCGTTCGAACCCAAACACCGCAGCGCTCCCCGCCGGGAGCCCGATATCAGCAAAGCCGTCATCTACGAAGCTCACGTAGGATCGTTTCTGGCCCCTGCCGACAACGCCGTAGCCCCCACCTTCGCCGACATGGCGAAGAACTTGGACTATCTCGCAGAGCTGGGCGCCACCGCCATCGAACTCCTCCCCACCCAGGAGTTCGGAGGTAAGCGCGACTGGGGCTACACTCCCGACTTCTACTTCGCGGGTACCGACGCTTACGGCTTCCAGATGTCGAGAGAAGAAGCGCTCGAGCACAGCTTGCTCCACCCCCACGAGCAAGAGGGCCAAGAGCAGGTCTGGATCGACGGGACCGACGCCCTAAAGTTCTTTGTGGATCAGGCTCACCTGCGGGGCTTCCAGGTTCTCGGGGATGTGGTCTACAATCACACCTCCGGCAAAGCCGACGGCGACAACCCCGTGGCCGCCATCGACGGCGACCAGCAGAGCTTCTTTCGTTGGCCCAACGGCAACTTCAGCTACACCCCGTGGGGAGCCAAGCCGAACTACGCCGATCAGGGCGTCAAGGACTTCCTTGCGAACCACGCCACTCAGCAGCTCGACGAGTTCGGCTTCGACGGTCTCCGCTTCGACTTCACCCAGGTCCTCCACAACGAAGGGCCGGCCGAAGAGCAGGTCGAGGGGATGAACGCCCTTAGGCAGATCAACCGCTCCATCGATCTGATGCAGCCCGGAGCTTTCAAGGTCGCTGAAGACTTCAGCCGCAACTGGCTGGTGGCCGCCGACTACGACCAGTCGGAGTGGCAGGGCGGTATCCTGAAAAAGGGGATGGGGTTCGACCGCGTCTGGAACGACCACGCGCGCGACGGCATCCTCCATATCGGCAGCGGACAGATGTCGATGGACCGAGTGGTGAACGGACTCCTAGAGCACCAAGGCGTATCCGGGTGGGATCGAGGCGTGCTCTACGCCCACAGCCACGACGAGGTGGGCAACTCCGGTAAGTGGGTCGCCCGAGACGCAGCCGGGAGCAAGCACACCGAAGACATCATGCAGGCTTACCCCCGGGCCGTCGCCCGCACGGGCGCCGTCCAGACGCTCCTAGGACCCGGAATGCCGATGCTCTGGCAGGGTGAAGAGTTTCTGGCCAACAACGATTTCAAACACGGCCTGACCTCCACTTGGGGCCAGGAGACCGACTGGCTCACCACCGACTCTCCTAGCGATGTGGACGTCTTCCGCCAGGGACACTTTCAGGTCTACAAAGACGCCATCGCCCTTCGACAGTCCTCCGACGCCTTCCGTCCGGAGGCCGCCATCCACAGAGTCTACACTCACAACGACGACCGCGTGATGGCTTTCTCCCGAAGCGGCGCTGGGGAAGAGTTCATCGTAGTCAGCAATGTGGGCGACCAGGACCGCCACGACTACAGCATCGGACTACCCGAAGGCCGCTGGGCCGAGGTTCTCAACACCGATTCGGAAGCCTACGGGGGTCGGAACGTCGGCAACGCGGGAGCCACCTTAGAGGGCGGCCAGGGGATGACCCTCCCGGCTGGCGGAACCGTGGTCCTCAAGCGGGTCTGAGCGAAAAGACGAG
>CAZDLH010000411.1:907-3208 GCA_964505925.1 uncultured Burkholderiales bacterium | reverse complement strand
CCACACGGCTCAGGAAGCTCAAGAAGAGCACCCATCCGAGGACGCTGGCGTATGGGCTGAGCCGGTTCCACGGCCATTCGGTGGCCAAGCCTTCCAGCAGGATCCCGATCACGTCGAAGACGACGGAGGCGATGATGATGCGCCGGACACCGCTCTCCGGGTAAGTGAGGCAGAACAGCTTCCCTAAGAACCCCGCAGCCGAACCGATCAGCAGCGATAGGGAGCCGTAAGTGAGAAAGCTGGTGGCCCTCTCGAAATCGTTGGTGGTACCTGCTAGGATCCCGCCCGCTACGAAAACTCCAGTGGCAAACAGGTTGACCCCCATGCTGAGCATGAGGAAGAAAATACCGCTTCGAACGTTCTGGAGAGCCTTCATAGCCGCTAGACTCCTTCTACCGAACGGTGATCTTCCGGGGGGCGTTCAGTGAAAGGAGCGATTCGCGCAGAGAGGATGCCCCTCCTTTTGCTTCGGATCAGCTTTGATGGGCGCGAGAATCGAAGACCACGGTGGCGTCTCCCCAACGTCCTTCAAGGTCGTAGAACTCTCGCTCTTGCTGAAGAAAGACGTGGACCACTACTGAGCCGTAGTCGAGGAGGACCCATCCCCCTTCATCGCGGCCCTGGATACGGAGCTTCTCGACTCCTTGCTCCCGGAGGGCTTCCTCGATCTTTTGGGATATGTCCTTGGTCTGGACCCGAGTGGCGGCGCTGGCGAGAACGAAGTAGTCGGCGACCGTGGTGAGCGGTTTGACCTCCAGGATCAGTACGTCTTCGGCTTTGCGGTCTACGGCCGTATTGGCGGCGTTCTTTGCGATTTCTAGGCTTTCCAAGTTGGGGGCCAGTCTCCTCATTGTGATGTTCTTTCGGCTCCCGGCCCTTCTCGGCGTTCGGGAGGCCCTCCTTTAAGAGGGTCCGGGGAGGATGGGGATGGGGGAGAATTTTGGGCGGTCTCCGGGGAGAGTCGATCGGAGGCAGAAGGCTTAGAGCGATACAGATCGTGGTCGACGATGTATCGGTAGACGCCTTCGGTCAGCATGCTGCGATACGGCTCGCCACTTTCGATCCTGCGCCGGATTTCGCGAGAGGAGAGCTCTAGCTGGGGCAGCGGAAGGGGCTGCGCCTTGTCTCTCAAGGGGCTCGGAAGCTCCGCGATGGCGGGCGGGAGGCCTGGGGGGCTACCGGGTCGGGTGAAGATGCGGACCTCTTCGAGAAGTTCGAACACATCTTTGAGGCGGTGCCAGGGTCCATCGAAGCTATCGCTTCCGCACAGGAAGATGAGCCTCCCCTGGGGCGCCAGCTCCTCGAGGGTGTCGACGGTGTAAGAGGGTCCCTCCCGATGGAGCTCTCGGGGATCGAGTTCGAGTCCGGGTCGGTCGGCTACGGCGAGCTCGACGAGATGGGCTCGGACGGACGCCGGTAGCGAGGAGGCCTGCTTGTGAGGCGGGAGGCGGTTGGGGATCAGCAGGACCCGGTCGAGCTCCGCTCGGTAGAGCGCCTCCTCGGCGAGGATCAGGTGAGCTATATGGATCGGGTCGAAGGTGCCTCCGAAAAGTCCGATCCGTTCGGTGCGATCCCGGGAGCGAGGGGTGAGTTTCACGGCGAACTGCAGCCTTGGTCGAGGTGGGGAGAGCCGACAGCTTCCGAACCCCGGGGGGGGAAGCTGTCAGCCCTCAGGGCGGGTGCCTTAAGCCGTTACGCTCTCTTTGAGGAAACTGCGGAGCACTTTCTGGAGAATTCCGCCGTGGCGGTAGTACTCTAGCTCGGTTTCGGTATCGATGCGGACGACGGCGTTGAACTTCTTGGCCTCTCCGTCTTTATCGACCGCCGTGACAGTGATGAGTTGGCCGGGTTTGAGCTTTTCGTCTACCGGGATGTGGTAGGTTTCATGCCCGGTCAGGCCTAGGCTCGTCCAGCTTTGTCCCTGTTCGAAGGTCAGGGGTAGGACGCCCATCATCACCAGGTTGCTCCGGTGGATCCGCTCATAGCTTTCTACGATAGTGGCTCGGACTCCCAGCAGGAAGACACCTTTGGCCGCCCAGTCTCGCGACGAACCCATTCCGTAGTCCTGTCCGGCAAGGATGATGAGCGGGGTCTCTTCGCTCTGGTATTTCAAGGACGCATCGTAGATCGATATCGGTTCCTCTCCGGAAGGGAGGTGATAGGTGACACCGCCCTCGGAGCCCGGAACCAAGAGGTTCCGTAGACGCACGTTAGCGAACGTGCCTCGGGTCATGACCTGGTCATTACCCCGGCGAGAGCCGTACGAGTTGAACATGACGCGCTCCACGCCCGCCTCGGAGA